>JAFQAG010000118.1 GCA_017416985.1 Clostridia bacterium | reverse complement strand
GCATAGTTCTGCCGCCGATAAAATCTACTAAATAGAACTCTGAACCAAATTCAGGAATACGGAAGCTTATGTTATAACGAGCTGCTGTGTTTGCACTTCCATCACCCAAAAGATTATTTTTAGTTGTTGTTGATAAGTTAAAACGTTCACCAACTGTTCTATACCATAAATTAGTTGTTTTTGCTGCAACATATTTGTTAATAATTGCAGATGCACTTCCGCTTTCAACCTTTAAAGTAGGAATATTGTCAAGCTTGTAGGCCTTAAACTCGTCAACCTTTACTATGCTATTTTCTTCAGGATATCCATATGCTTCAATTATGGTAACACGACCTGTAAGGTAGTATTTATAAGCATGGTTAGCAGGATGTACCCAACCTGTTTCGCCGAGAAGTGTGTCACCATCATATACGAACGCTCTCATATAAAGCGGACCAGCTTCATTGAAACTTGTTCTGCCACGTGCATCCATAATAGCTTCTACACGATAGTATTTATTAGCCTGCATTGTCCCATCAGCAATAAAGTTTACATATGCACCGGTTCCTTCTTCGCCTGCTGTCGGGTCATAATAATAAGCTCCACCATTTTTAAGCTGAACCCCAAAGCCTTTTACAGCTTTAACGTTAAACATATTCAAATCACCGTCTTTACCATCCTGCTGGCCAAAGAGGTTTATAGCACCCTGCTCTATTGACGGAAAACTAACCATTGCTGAATATTTCTTTACTTTGGTTGAGTTGCTCGTTGCAGCATAGTCATAGATATAAAGTTTATGACTCCAGTATCCGTCTGCACGTGTGTTGTAACCGTCAAGCTCAAAATATACATTGTCGCCATCTTTTTTAACCTCAACACCTACACCATCTTTTACTTTTTCCAACATTGCGTCAGTCGGTGTAAAGTTTGTTCCTGCAAAATCACCATTAGCCGGTGTAGCAGTTAGTGCACCTTCTGCAAGTGCTGCCTCTTTGCCTGCATACAGCTCTGTTTCTGTTGTTGCGAATGCAGGGAGCATACCGATGCTTAATACCATCAAGCACGCTAAGAATAAACTAACCAATTTTTTCATAAATAATGCCTCCTAAAAATTTGTAATATATTATATATTGTCAAACCAAATAAAAATCATTACAGATATATTTTTAAGAAATAGCTTTTGTTACTTCATAAAGAAGTTTTGCAGCCTGTGCTCTTGTTGTTGTGCCTTTAGCGCCAAACTCGGTATCGCTTAAGCCGTTAATTAAGCCTGCGTTGTAAAGCTTTTCTACTGCTGCTTTTGCGTAATCGCTTATCTCATCTGTAAAGCCGTTTCCGTCTTTAACTGCTTTAAGCTCTGCACCTTTTACGTTAAGTGCGTTTGCACACATTACTGCCATATCCTGACGGCTGATGTTTAAGCCTACGCCAAAGCCATCGCCCATACCGGATACGATTCCGTTTTTGTATGCTGAATATACATACGGTGCAAACCATTCGTTGCCTGTTACATCAGAAAATTCAGCTGCCGCTTCACTTGTTTCAAAGCCAAGTGCCGCAACAAGCATTTTAACAAATTCTTCACGAGTTACCGGGGCGTCAGGAGCAAAGCTGCCGTCTCCTCTGCCTGAAATAATGCCTTTTTCGTGCAGAACGGTTATTGCCTCGTGCGCCCATACTACTGTTGCGATATCGTTAAACACGTAGCTTGATGTGCTCGGAACGTCTGGCATAACAGGTGCTACATCACTAAATGAATAGCTAACCTTGCCGCCCTTACCTGATGAAGACGAACCACCGCCACCGCCACCGGAGCCACCAGATGAGCCACCGTCATCTTCAGAGATTACTGCATTTAATTCTTCTGCAAAATCTTCTAATGATTCAAACGGCTGTTTAGCTACAATATCACGGCATATTTCAAGCGGTTTGTCAGCATCGCTATAGGCATCAAAATCAACGCCTGCATCTTTAAGTTCATCTTCAAACTTAGTAATTACGGTATCTAATACACCTGCTGCCTTTGTATAAGACAATGTGGTTAATAAAAGTATATCACCCAGTTCATCTGCCACAGCAGCTACACTTTTTCCTGAAAGATTCGCTTTAGCAACTGCCTTATAAAATTCAACTTTAACAGAATCGTCTAAAACATCTGTTTTGTTATAAATCTCTGTGTATGCTTTTTGTGCTGTGAATTTAAGTGCAGCAGAATTAGATTCTATATATGCTCCCGCATCAGTTGTAGCATTTAAGCATTCAACCAATACAACATCTTCAAAGATTTTTGTAAATGTTGCCGCATCTTTTGTCGCACTTGCTTTTAAACCGTTGCTTATACCCTCGTAAATTTTAGTTTTAGTCGCTGCATCAGCTTTATCATATGATGCGTATAATGCGTTTTTATCTAAACCTAAAATCTGGTATGGTTTATAAACGTTTTCATTTGCCGGCTTTTCGAACAGAGCCGCAACTGCGTCTGTTGTGATGTTTTCTGCTAATGTCGTAACAATAGTTTCTGCATCATTATCAGTAATAAATTCGAAGTTAGTTTCAATCGTCTTATACAACCCTGCAGCATTTACACGGACTGCATATTTACCTTTGTCACTGTTTGGTTTAAAGGTAAATTCGATATTACCGCTTGCATCTGCAATGCCGTGATACACGCAAACGATGTTACTATTAACTACATCCGAATTTGTAATTCCGTACTTTCCGTCTTCTGTTTTTAGATTTTCTAAATCACCAGAAGGATCAATAACCTGAACAACTATATCTTTGCCCGCAAACTCTTCTCCGCACTCGATGGTAAGAGTTACATCTGTTTCGGTAACATCAGCCTGTATTGCAACCTCTGCCGAAGCAACAGGAGCCATAACTAAACTTAATGCTAAAACAGCAGACAAGATTTTGCAATAAAGTTTGCTTTTAAATAGCTTTTTCATTATTGATTTTCTCTCCATTCATCATACTGTTTCTGAACTTCTGCAATAAACTTGCTCATTCCTGCACTTTCAAATTTTGCTAAAGCCTTAGGAAGCATTTCTTCAGGATCAACTGCACCTGAAAGGATTGCAGGCATATATTCCTGATATACGTTGTTCATTGCACTTATCTCGTTCTGCATTGATTCAGCATTAAATACGAATCCGAGTGCCGGAGATTTGATTGCATTTTCGTCAAATTCTAAGTATTTGTCATAAATATCTTCAGGTGTGCCTTCAATCATTCTCATAAGATATTTGTTACCCTGAGGTGATACGTAGGTTTCAAAGCCTGTGTCTGCCTTCTTTTCGCAGCCTTCAGGAAGCTTGTATTGGTCTTCGCCAACAGCAATCCAGTGCTTACCCTCGATACCTAATGATACAAGGTTTCTTAAATATTTGTCAGTGTTGATTAAGCTGATTAACTCCATCGCCTTTTCAGGATGTTCAGAAGTTGAAGGAATAGCCATCATACAGGTTGTTACGTTGTATGTACCCATTTTAGGCTTAATTAAATGAACAACACCATACTTATATGGGCTGGTCTGATTTTTCTGTTCAACTAAGTATGGAAGTTCCTGCTCAATCGAAGAGAATTTTCCGCCACCTGCACCTGTGTTTTCTGTTGCAATATCCTTACGGATAAAGCCTTTTTTGTAGAAGTCATGCATCAATTTATAGTATTCCATTGCCTGCTCTGTTGCATATGGATTTACGATTGTGTTCGGGTCGCCCTCTAATTCGATTGCCGCAAAGCCTTCTCCACCCGCAATATCGTCATACTGCAAAAGTTCAAATGGTGTTAAAGTTGTCGGGAAGTCGAGCGGATATGTAGTCGGCTCGTTATCTCTGATTACTTCGTAGATAGGCTCTAAATCTTTGAACTCTTTAACACTGTCCATATCAAGATTATATTTGTCTGCCATATCCTTGTTGTAGTATACGGTATGCTCAACTGCATAATCCTTAAAGAAAGGTAAACCATAGATTTCACCATCAATATATGCGGCATTTAAAGCATATTCAGGTGTAATATCTTTAACAGCTTTACCATGTGTTTCTAACAACTCGCTCATAGGAGCTAAAGAACCGTTGTGAACATATGAGGTGTATCTTGAGCCGCCGGTATATAAAATATCAAATTTTTCTCCTGATGCCATAATTAAACGGATTTTTTCGTTGTATTCTGCACCGATAATAGAAATGTTTTTAACTGTTGCGCCAATTTTCGGCTCAATGTACTTATTAACCTCATCATAAACTAACTGATGATCTCTGGTTGTTGCTGAACGGTTGTACCATACAAGCTCTGGTACCTCTCCGTTTGAGGTTTCGCTGCCTTTAGGTCCGCACGCTGTAAGCGAAATTATGCTTACTACTGCTAATACCGCGCATAAGATTCTTCTGAATTTTAATGTGTTTTTCATCTTGTTTCTCCTCTCTTTTTCATAAAATATATTTTAGTTATATATATTAGCAATCCTTTGGTTCTTTTAAAGCATCAACCCTTTACTGAACCAACGGTTATACCCTTTACAAAGTATTTCTGGAAGAACGGATAAGCTACAACAATCGGTACTACAACGATTACCAGCAGTGCCATCTTTACCGATTCACTAGGTATCGTTTCGGCTACACTCGCCGCCTCTGATGCCGTCATCTCACCCGCATTGTTTGCCAAGAATGCAATTTCTTTTTCAATTCGGTTTAAAAGCAACTGAATCGGGATAATATCTGTTCTGGTTAGCACGTATAAAAACGCTGCTTTCCACTGATTCCAATACATTACCGCCAAAAACAGTGCTATTGTTGCTAAACACGGTACTGACATTGGCATTACTATCTGTGAATAACATCTGAATTCGCTTGCACCGTCGATTTTAGCTGATTCTACTACTGCAGGTGGTACTGATGTGTTCATGTATGTTCTTAGTATCAATACGTACATCGGCGTTACCATCGCTGGTATTATCTGTACTGTTAAGGTATCTCTTAAATGATATACTGTGGTGAAGATTACGTATACCGCAAGCATTCCGCCTGAGAACAGCTGCGTGAAATATACAAAAAATGCTGTCTGAAGCTTCCACGGAAAGCTCTGTCTTGAAAGTACATAGCCAAGCATTGACATTATAAGTACTCCGCCGACTGTTCCTACTACGGTTGTAAAGATTGTTACTCCGTACGCATTTATTATCTGTGCACTGTTTTTAAATATGTACTCATATGCAGCTGTGCTGAATTCCGGTGGTATCATTTTATAGCCGTGCAGCAGCAGTGCATTCTCTTCAGTTAATGATACCGATATTGTAAGCAAAAATGGTATTATTGCACTTATTGACAATGCTGTTGTCATTATATATGCCAACACCTTAATCCATACCGGCATATCGTCCTGCAAGGATCTTCTTCTTTTCTTCTTACTGATTACAGCAACTTCACTTTTCATTTCTGTTTTCTCCTCCTTTTAGAACAATGCGTTATCAGGCTCTATCTTCTTAACCAATGCGTTAGCACCTATTACCATCAAAAAGCCTACTATTGCCTGATAGAAACCTACCGCACCGGTTACACCCATGTTACCTGAACCGCCCATCATACCGTTATACACATATGTATCGATGGTCTGGGTTACTGAGTACAGTGCTCCTGAATTTTTAGGGAACAGCTGGAATAAACCAAAGTCTGAGTGCATTATTCCGCCGACATTCATTATGAACATAATGGTTACTATCGGCTTTAAAAGCGGAAGAGTTATATGCCTTACTGACTGGAGCCAGGTTGCTCCGTCGATTCTGGCTGCCTCATAAAGCTCTGAGTCGAAGCCTCTTATATTTGAGTAGTAAATTATACTTGAATAACCTACACTTTGCCATACCCTTACTATCGGCAGGATAAAAGGCCAGTACTTAGGCTCTGAATACCAGTTTATTGGCTCGCCGCCAAATGAGGTTATTATCTGGTTTGCTATACCCTTGTCTGAGCTTAATATTGCATATCCAAAGAAAGATATTACTACCCATGATAAAAAGTGAGGAAATATTGCCACTGTCTGATTAATACGGTTTAGCTTACTTTTACCCAATGCATCGTATAATATTGCAAACATTATTGCAAATACCAAACCGATTACTATAAATGCTAAATTATACAGTATGGTGTTTCTTGTCATTATCCACGCATCTTCTGTTGTGAACAAAAACTCAAAGTTCTTAAAGCCTACCCACTTACTGCCAAATATGCCCTTGTTGAATCGGAAATCTTTAAATGCTATTACGATTCCGAACATCGGCACATAGCAAAACAGTATCAGCCATGCTATACACGGGGTTGCCAATGCTAAAAGTGGCAAATTGTTCTTTACATCCTTAAAAAATTTCATCACTTTTCTCTCCTTTATTCAATGGCAAAGTAATTATTACCGTCAAACCGCCCTGCTCATTTGACATATAGAATAAACCTGCCTCTTTTCCATATTTTTTTTGCAAACGTTTTTGTATATTTATAATTCCTATTTTTTCAGTTGCAAATACTGTATCATCGCCATTAATATAACGATTAAGTTTTTCTGCATCAAAACCTATGCCATCGTCTTCGATTTTAATTCTAAGCTCATCATCAACCGACATAACTGATATTTTAATGCTCATTTTTCGGTTACCACGTCCCAATCCGTGTAAAATCGCATTTTCGACCAATGGCTGAATCATAAACTTTTGAATTTTTACCTCTGAAAATTCTTCGAGCATATCAACAGTAAATTTAAATTCGCATTTGCGACATTTTTCCTGCAGTTTTACATAATTCTTTATAAATTCAATTTCGTTCTCAAGAGTTATTTCCATCTCAGAGCTTTTTGCATTATAGCGAAAATTATCAGCTAATGCCGATGCCGCATCTGCTATATCTCTTACCCCATTTTCAAGTGCCATCCAAGAAATTGAATCTAAAGCATTGTATAGGTAATGCGGATTTATCTGCGACTGAAGCATTTTAAACTCTGCCTCTTTTTTCTGTTCTCCTAAGTGCTGCGCAACCTCTAACAGCTTTTTGTTTCTTTTAGTCATAGCATCAAATGCTTTATATAAGCTGTTTATTTCACGCACTCGGGATTCTTTAACCTTTTGACTAAGTTCTTCTTTTTCGTCTGGTTTGTTCATAAATGTTGCCAGACGTTCAATAGGTCTTACTATGATTCTTGACAGTATAATAGCAATTATCATTGCGATAATTAAAATAAAAGCTACTATCCAAAATACCTCGTGACTTATCTGCTCAATTGTAATAAGTCCTTCATCTGCCGGTACTGCAGCAACAAGCGTCATTCCAAATTCAAAATCATATTTACATGCTAAATATTCCATTTTGCCGATTTGAACACTTGCAAGCGATTCTGTTCCTGTATTGTGATTGTTGCTGTATTCTGATGCAAATTCTGCTACGTCAGCTTTTATAGCTTCGTCACTTTTACAAATCACATTTCCGCTTTCGTTTACAATCATTATTTCAAGAAATTTTTTATTATCTATACTTTTATGTTTTCTTAAAATACTCTCAAAATCAATTGTAACCAGGCTTACACCTAAGATTTCGCTCCCTGGCTCTAAGTAATTACTTATTATTTGTGCAAAAAAGATACAGTTTGGTATATCGCTGAGTTCAAAAAAATACATTTCGTGTTCGCTTTTTAAAAGCTCTTTATACCATTCTTCATTTTCTACACTTTTACTACTGGCAACACAGGTTGAATGAGGACCATAATTTATTCTGGTTTCAAGATATGATTCCATAGGCTGCGCTGAATTTATAAACAAATAACACGAATTCTCGTATGCGTCAATAAATGATATATTTTTCATTTCTTTAGCATATTCTAAAGCTTTATTTATGTTATGGATTTTATCGATATTATGCTCTGGAGTTGCTTTTAAAAGATTTATAAAATCTTTATTTGAGCTTAATAAATTATTTGCATTTTGCAGTCTTAAAATAGAAGAACTTATTTCTTCTTCACAACTCTCTACCACATTTTCAATGTCATCAACAACTAAAGCTAAAAGTCGGTCGTTAAAGCGGTCGTTTATGCTGTATATAAGCAAAAAGCTGACAAACAAAACAAATGATACCAAAACAGCAAGCACTGATAATCTTATACTAATCTTCATTTACCTCGTTCCTCCCCGCTCTTATGTTTATTCTGTATTCTTTGGGAGTCATACCGGTTCGTTTTTTAAAAAGCTTTACAAAATAGTTAGAATCAGTATATCCTAAAAGTTCTGCAACCCTACGTATCGAGTGAGAACTGTTGGATAATATATCTTTCGCTCTTTCAATTTTTATCTGAATTATATAATCAGAAAGTGAGCCTTCGCCCGAATTTTTAAATAATCTTGAAAGGTGGTCAACAGATAAATTAAAGTGACTTGCAACACCAAATGATGATATATTTGAGCTAAAAACATTTTCATCGATATATCTTTTAGCTAATGTTACAATGTCTGTGCCGTTTTTACCCTCTTCTAATTCTAAAACAGATATGCATTCATTAAATTTTTCTATCAAAAATTCTTTTGCAGACTTTGCATCAGATATTTTATAAAACGCCTGCATTTCTCTTTCGAGCTCTTCTGTTTCTTTAAAAATAGATTTAAAATATTTTAAAAGCATTTCAAGCAATACATAATAATACTCTTTAATTTTTTCTACACTGATTTGCCCGAATTTATTTTCTATATCTAATATTTTTTCAATCGCTTTAATATCACGATTGTTTAGTGCCTCTTTTACTTCATCGGCAAGTTCTGTTCCACGTAAAAATACTCGCCATTTTATATTTTTTTCTTTTTCTTCTGCAACTGCTTTTATTGTAGCAGATAATAAATCGAGTTTCGCACAGTTTATGGGTTTTAAAATATATTCTCTTATATCGTATTTAAGTGCTTCACGCGCATAGTCAAATTCTGCATGTGCGCTAAGCAAAACTATTTCTGTATCGAATGCCTTTTCTCTTATATATTTTGCTACCGAAAGTCCGTCCATATAAGGCATACATATATCTAAAATAACTAAATCAATGCCGTGGTATTGCTCTAAAAACTGAACTACCTGCTCTCCGTCTTCTGCTACCGCAACGATATTAGCTCCTAAAGCCTGCCACTCTATCATTTTCATCAGTCCGGAACGAGTGTTTATATCGTCATCGGCAATGATAACATTTATCATTTGTTGCCCTCCTTTCGTTAAATAGCATTAAAACTTATATTTTGGTACGAAAAAACAGACAAAACTGTTAATTTTGTCAAAATTATATGTATAATACAATTATAAAAGTTTTCTTTAGTTTAATTTTAACAAATTTTCCGAGATTGTTAAAGTGGATTTTTCCGACATTTTACTGTTTTTTTCCGATACTTGTAATCAAATCGTAAACATTTACATTTTTTATAGTATTTTTTAATAGAAAAGCCTATATAAAAGAAATAAAAAAAACAAGCAGCACACCATATAAAATAAGTGTACTGCTCATATATTTAATTTTGCTTTTTTACCATTTTATATTCATCATAAAAACGGTAATACGGACAGCTATTGCGCCCACCCGAGTAAAAGAGTGATATATCGTCTTCGTCAAAGCTGACTGAACAACCATATTCATCTGTTTCTCCGTCGTAATCATAATAAGCGCAGGTTTCGCATTGTGTATTTTCTGAACTATATGACATTTTATCCTCCAAAAAGTTTTCTATACTATAAGTATAACATTTTTTAAAGAAAATGCAATAAAAATAAACTTTAAAATCTATAACTACATTACCCCACCATACTTGACAACATAAGTAAAATGATGATATATTAAAACCAATAAATTTATTTTCAGGGTGATATTATGAATCAAGACAGAAGAAACCAAATTGTTAAAATGCTTAATAAGCAGCACACAATATCAAATTCTGAGCTTATGGAAACATTTAAAATATCCATCGAAACTGTAAGGCGTGATTTAGCATATTTAGAAAAGCAAGGTCTTTTAGAGCGAGTGTATGGTGGCGCCGTAAAGAAAAACTTTATGAATACCGAGCCTGAATATACAAATCGTCAGACAGAAAATTTAAACGAAAAGCAAGCAATTGCAAAGGAAGCAGAAAAATTAATAGAGTTAAACGATACGCTTTTTTTTGATATAGGTACAACCACTCTTGCTTTAGCAGAAAATCTTAATAACAGCAAAAATATTAAGGCATTTACCAACTCTTTAAGAGTGGCAACTTCTCTTTCTGAAAAAGGATGCGAAGTAATTGTCACCGGTGGCAAAGTTCGAAATGGCGAGTTTTCTGTTTCAGGTTTTATTGCAGAAAATAATATGAATCAGTTTAATTTTGACAAAGCTATAATAGGTGTTGCCGGAATTGATGAAAACGGAATTACAGATTTTATTCCCGAAGAGGCAAATTTACGCAAACAAATCATTAAAAATTCACGCAAAACAATTGTTTTGGCAGACTATACAAAATTTGGAGTTCGTGCAATATGTAATATAGCACCTCTATGCGATATAGATATACTTATTACTGATGAAAAAGCGCCATATGATTTGATTAAAAAATTTGAAAAGATCGGAATTAATGTCATTATAGCTAAAATATAAGTTTCAAAAACTGACAGGACTTAAAGCCTGTCAGTTTTTTACAATCTTTTGACAACTTTATAATAATATATTGACAACCTTTTGCAAATGTTGTAGAATAGTTTTGGTGCATAAATCTTATAGTTTTTTGTACATATAAATTTTCAGGAGGTTGTTTTAAATGCTTAAAACAGATGTAGTTGTAATAGGCGCCGGCGCAGTAGGATGCGCAATCGCTCGCGAGCTGTCTAAATACAACGTTAATGTAATTGTCGTTGACAAAAACGAAGATGTAGGCGGAGATGCCTCAAAATCAAACAGTGCTATTATACATACCGGTTATGATGCTGCTCCCGGAACACTTGAATCTCAG
>JAFQAG010000117.1 GCA_017416985.1 Clostridia bacterium | reverse complement strand
TCACGCTGGCGATTGCACTGTCGATCATGCCATGTAAATATACATACGGTAATATTTACCCTCAGGTGAACAATAATAGTTTTTATCGTCGGTTGTTCTGATTACCGTTAAGGTTTCGCGGTCAGGGTCGCCGCCCTCTTTGGTAATAATCTCACGCAGATAGTCGGTAACAGCAACAATATTATTCATAAGACCATCAACGTCTTTAAAAATATTGTGGTTAATTCTTTGTAAAAGATATCTGTGCGGAGCGCTATCAGCTAAAAAAGTGTCATTAATATGACCCTCGCCGTAAGGCGAAACATCGGTGTTAGCCTTAAAATGACGCATTACCTCGTTTAAATCATAACTCATCGTATAAACCATCCTCTGTTAATTTGTTGATTGCGTTAACAACGCTTTCTTTATCTTCTTTGTAAGTTACACCATACCAACGGTCTGCTGATTCTAAAACCTTAACTTTTATTTTACCATTTTTTATTAAATTGTCAATAACTCCGGGGATATAAAATTCATCTTTTTCAATATCTGCAGTTTTTAAGAACTCAGCGAATTGCTCTTTAAGCTCAGCAAATATGTTCTGACGAAGTCCCCACATATTCATCGAAACGATAGTTCCTTCTGGGAAATCGTTGTCCATAGCAATAGAGGTATGCTCGGTTACTGTTGTAAGATAACCGTCTTTTACATCACAGATACCACGTGCAACAGTACCGTTTTCAGTAAGTGTATTTTCAAGCATAAACGCAACCATTGCGTAGTCATCGTCGCTGCTTACAAGATAGTCATGGATTTTATGGAAAGCATCAACGCCGTAATAGTCGTCAGCATTTATAACAACGAACGGCTCGTTAATAACATCTTTACAGCATAAAATTGCATCGCCTGTGCCATATGGTTTTTTACGGTGTGAAGGAATTTCCTGGAACACGTATTCAACCTTGATTTTCTTTTCGATTCTGTTTCCTACGATGCGTTTGAAATCTTCTTCGATTTCTTTTTTGATTACAAAAACAACTTTATTAAATCCTGCTTTAATAGCATCGTAAATAGAGTAGTCAATAATAACCTCACCATTTTTGCCGATAGGCTCAAGCTGTTTTAAACCGCCAAAACGGCTGCCCATACCTGCTGCCATTACAACCAAAGCAGTTTGTTTTTCTTCAAATCCGTTAGGATTATTCTGCTGCCAACGCCAAGAATCTGCGCACATATCGTCTAAGGATTTCTTAGCAACAAAGCCAAGCTCTTTTGCAGCTTTTGCAGTATCTGCATAGCATTCTGCAATATCACCACTGCGACGTGGTGCAATTTCGTATTTAATCTGCTTTCCGCTTGCCTTTTCGAATGCCTTTACCATTTCTAAAACGCTGAAGCCTCTTCCTGTTCCTAAGTTGTGAATCATAAGTCCAGGATTTTCAGAAAGTTTTTTATAGGCTAAAAGATGACCGTCAACCAAGTCACAAACGTGAATGTAGTCACGCACACCAGTTCCGTCAGGAGTATCGTAATCATTGCCGTAAACATTTAAGTGGTCAAGCTTGCCGATTGCAACCTGAGTTATGTAAGGAACAAGGTTATTAGGAATACCGTTCGGGTCTTCGCCTATTAATCCGCTCTCGTGTGCACCAACAGGATTAAAGTAGCGCAATAGTGATACGTTCATCTGCGGATTTGCTTTTTGAATATCTGTTAAAATCTGCTCAAGCATAAGTTTTGTCTGACCGTATGGGTTAGTTGCAGATAAATCAAAATCTTCAGTAATCGGCACGCATTTAGGGCATCCATATACTGTTGCAGAAGAACTGAATACAAGTTTGTTAACGTTGTATTTTATCATCAGCTTACAAAGATTTAATGTGCTGTTTATATTGTTATCGTAATATCTTAAAGGAATCTGTACAGATTCGCCAACTGCCTTTAATCCTGCAAAGTGGATTACACCATCAATTTCATTTTCTTTAAAAATGATTTCTGATGCATTAATATCGCATAAATCAACTTCGTAGAATTTAATTTTCTTTCCGGTTATTTTCTCTACACGATTTAAAGATTCTTTTTTACTGTTTGAAAGATTGTCAGCTACAACGATTTCATATCCTGCATTTAAAAAAGTGATGCAGGCATGGCTTCCGATGTATCCGGCACCGCCGGTAATTAATATTTTCATATTATCCAACTCCTTATTTTTTATATTTTATTTAAGCGGCTCGGCGCAGTAACTGCATGAAAATTCCTTGCCGGGCGCTAATGTAATAATGTCTTTTTTATTTTTTAGTTCGGCTGTTTCACCTGTGCGTTTACCCATACTGTTCCATGGTTCTAAGCAGATGTAGCCATCATCTTCAGGTGTGTCGCAGTTACACCAAACTGCAAAAGAGGTAAAGTTTTCGAAAGAAAAGGTTAAGCCCTTGCCGCTTTTTTTACTGCGATATATAACCTTATTAAAGTCAAGATTTTCAAAAACGTATGTATCATTTACTTTCATAAAGTCTTTTACTAAAGACAGGGTTTCAGAATCTGTGATAATTCTTTGTGTTTCGGTAGAAGAAATAAACACATCAGAATCGATAATTGCAGAATCTAAAGTTACAGGCTTTAAAAAATCAAGCTCATAATCTGTAAAAACTTCGCCATCGGTTAACGGACAACGGTATCCGGGATGCCCGCCCACGCCGAAACAGATGTCTTTATCATCCGTGTTTTTAACTTTCATTGTGGTGGTTAAAGCACCGTTTTCGATTGTATAAATAACGTCAAAGCAAAAAGAAAACGGATATATTTCTCTTGTTTTTTCGTTATCACACAAACGAAGGGTAATAGAGCTTTCGGTTTTTTCTGCTACTGTAAATTCGTTGTGACGAGCAAATCCGTGCGAACGCATAGGATAGTCTGTGCCGTCTACGGTAATTTTGCCGTCTAAGCACTGTCCTACAACGGGGAAGAGTATAGGTGCGCAATCCTTCCAGTATTCGGGATTGCGTTGCCAGATATATTCCGTTCCGGCTTTGTCTGTCATCGAAATTTGCTGAGCACCTAACGAATCAATTTTTGCGGTAAGATTTCCGTCTGTGATTGTATGTATCATTTTTAACACTCCTAATGCGGATAATTGTTGTAATGCACATTTTAATTTCAAGTAATATAATACCACTTATTCATTTTTTCTTCTTTATCATTTTGGACAAAAAATTTGCTTTTTTGGGCAAAGTATGGTAAAATAATTATAAATTTGTTAAAATCGGCAGAGGTGATAGCTGTGAAATATAGTGCGACAGCATTAAAAAAAGAATTTTCAGTAAGTAAAATTTATTCTGTACATTATTTTGAATATGAGAAAAACTATGAATTTTTAGGCGAAAAACACGATTTTTGGGAGTTTGTATATGTAGACAGAGGAGAAATAATAGCTACGGCTGGCGAGCAAAGTTTTCTTTTAAAACAGGGAGAAATGATGTTTCACGAGCCGAACGAATTTCATAATTTGCAAGCTAACGGAGTGGTTGCGCCGAATCTTATAATCGTAGGGTTTGAATGCCGTTCGCGCGAAATGGAGTATTTTAAGAAAAAAACTATAAATCTGTCAGAGAGTGAAAAGCATTTTTTGTCTGTTATAATTAAAGAGGCGTCAGAGGCTTTTTCATCTCCTTTAGATGCTACATTTTTATCAAAACTTGCAAGACGTGATGAAAGCTTGTTTGGCTGCGAACAGCTAATATCAATTGCACTGGAGCAATTGCTTATATCATTAAGAAGAAGCGGAGAATATCGACCGAGCAAAAGCTCCACAACCCTGATGCGCAGACTTACGCAAGATACCGTCATCGCCGTTACTGAATATTTAGTAGAAAACATAGGGCAAAAGCTGAGGTTTAGTGATGTGGCAGAGTTTGCAGGTTTAAGCGAAAGCAGTTTAAAATCACTTTTCAGAGCCAGAACTGGTCAGGGTGTTATGAGCTATTTTGCAAATATGAAAATAGAACGGGCAAAAATTTTAATAAGAGAGGGTAATTATAACATTACTCAAATTTCGATGATGCTGGGGTTTGATTCAATACATCTTTTTTCAAGAAGATTTAAGCAGATAGTCGGAATGTCACCGACAGAATACAGTAAGTCGGTTAAAGTAGACTTTGAAAATGTTGAAAATAAGTTTGGAATAATAAATAGAGAGTTGTAGCAAAAGCTACAACTCTCTATTTATTATAAATTAAACTTACCGAATGACTTGCAATTCCTTCGCCACGTCCGCAAAAGCCCAAATGCTCGGTTGTGGTTGCTTTAACATTTACCTGCTCGGGCGAAATACCGCAGGTGTCGGCAATGTTTTTGCACATTTGCTCGATATAGGCTGCAAGCTTTGGTTTTTGTGCAATTACGGTTGCGTCTATGTTTCCGATTGCGTATCCTTTAGAAGCTAAAAGCTCGGTTACATGCGCTAAAAGCTTTAACGAGTCTGCGCCTTTATATGCCTCATCGGTATCGGGGAAGTGCTTGCCTATATCACCCAAGCCTGCTGCACCTAAAAGAGAATCCATAACTGCGTGAACTAAAACATCGGCATCAGAATGCCCTAAAAGACCTAAGTCATATCGTATGCACACACCGCCCAAAATAAGTTTTCTATCTTGTGTAAGTTTGTGCACGTCATATCCGTGACCAACTCTGAAATTTATCATTTTTATTCGCCCTTTCTTTTGTCTAAAATCTGTTCTGCAAGCAATAAATCATCGTATGTTGTTATCTTTATATTGTCAGAACTTCCTGAAATCATTTTAATAGGTAGCGACAATTGTTCAGCAAGATAGCAATCGTCTGTTCCAACAATTCCGTTTTGCTCGGCGTTATCAAACATTTGCTTTAATTGCTCAGTTTTAAATCCCTGAGGAGTTTGAATTTCGTAAAGATAACTTCGGTCAACTGTTTTAGTAATAAATCCGTTTTCGTCAGTTTCTTTTATCGTGCACTTGCACGGAGAGCCTATTGCAGCACCGCCGTGCTCTAAAACAGCATTAATTACTTCTGTTATTCCATCTTCGCTGATTAAAGGACGGGCGGCATCGTGAATCAAAACTGCCTCGCAGGATTCTGAAAGCTCTTTTATTCCGTTCGCAACAGATGCCTGTCTTATTTCGCCGCCTTTGGTTATCGTTTTTAGTTTGGTTATTTTAAATTCTTCGGCTATATCCTTGCAGCCTAACATATCACACTCGCGGCAGACGATTATAATTTCGCTTATCATTTTATGATTTTCAAATGCCAAAAGAGTATGAGCCAAAACAGGAATTTCGTCTAAATCAAGAAATATTTTATTCACATCGGCTCCCATGCGTGAGCCGCTGCCGCCAGCGGCAATGATACAGCTGATAAAGGGAAGATTTTTCTTGTTTTTTTTCATTATGTCACTCCTTTATAGAGTTGTCCTTATATTATACGTTAAAAAGCTGCGATTAATGATTTTTTAAATATTCTTTTAAATACTGACCGGTATATGATTTTTTACATTTCATTACCTCTTCAGGAGTACCGCTTGCAACAACTGTGCCGCCACGGTCACCGCCTTCGGGACCTAAATCAATAATATAATCGGCAGTTTTAATAACGTCTAAGTTATGCTCAATTACTAAAACTGTATTTCCGGCATCAACCAGTCTTTGCAAAACCTCTAACAGCTTGTGAACATCGGCTGTGTGAAGTCCTGTGGTCGGCTCGTCTAAGATATATATAGTTTTTCCTGTCGGACGTTTAGAAAGCTCGGTTGCGAGCTTAACACGCTGAGCCTCACCGCCTGAAAGCTGGGTAGAGGGTTGTCCTATTTTAATATATGAAAGACCTACATCATAAAGAGTTTGCAGCTTGCGAGCGATTTTAGGTAGTGGAGCAAAAAACTCAAGCCCCTCTTCGACCGTCATATCCAAAACCTCAAATATATTTTTACCTTTATAATGAACTTCTAAGGTTTCTCGGTTATAGCGCTTGCCCTTACACACATCACAAGGCACGTAAACGTCAGGTAAAAAGTGCATTTCGATTTTTAAAATACCGTCACCTGTACAAGCCTCGCATCTGCCACCCTTTACGTTAAAGCTGAATCTGCCTGCCTTATAGCCACGCATTTTTGCTTCCTGAGTTTGCGCAAAAACATCACGAATATCGTTAAAAACACCAGTATATGTCGCAGGATTCGAACGAGGCGTGCGGCCGATAGGTGACTGGTCAATATCTATTACCTTATCAAGATGCTCAAGACCTTTTATTTCTTTCATCTTTCCGGGCACAGTATAGGCACGGTTTAATTCACGTGCAAGATGCTTATAAAGTACCTCGTTTACTAAGGATGATTTACCAGAACCAGATACGCCTGTTACAGCAATAAATGTTCCTAAAGGAATTTTTACATCGACATTTTTTAAGTTGTTTTCTTTAGCTCCGATTATTTCTAAAAAGTTTCCGTTGCCCTTTCTGCGCTCAGCAGGAACAGGGATTTTTTTAGCTCCTGACAAATACTGTCCTGTAATTGATGCGGGATTTGCCTTTATTTCTTCAACCGTTCCCTGAGCAATTATTTCGCCGCCGTGAACACCAGCGCCCGGACCAATGTCAATAATATGGTCGGCTGCATACATTGTGTCTTCGTCATGTTCAACTACAATTAGAGTGTTGCCTATATCACGCAGACGTTTTAAGGTTGCTAAAAGTCGGTCGTTATCTCGCTGATGAAGACCGATAGAAGGCTCGTCGAGAATATAAAGCACACCGATAAGGCTTGAGCCGATTTGTGTTGCTAAACGTATGCGCTGAGCCTCGCCACCTGAGAGTGTGCCGGATGAACGTGAAAGGGTAAGATAATCAAGACCAACATCTACTAAAAATCCTAAACGTTCATTAATCTCTCTGAGCACGAGTCGGGCAATAGCCTTATCTCTTTCTGAAAGCTCTAAAGATGCAAAAAAGTCACGGGCTTCTACAACTGACATTTTAGTTACTTCGTCAATATTAAGACCGCCGACAGTTACAGCTAAAGCCTCTGGGCGCAGTCTTTTTCCCTTACATTCAGGGCAGGCTTCTACTGTCATCAGCTTTTCAATTTCTGCCTTCATATATTCGCTTGAGGTTTCTTTATAACGGCGTTCAATGTTAGGAATAAGTCCTTCAAATGCAGCCTTATATGATGCTGTGCCGTATGAACGACTATATGATAAATCGAGCTTTTCACCACGTGTGCCGTATAAAAGCACATTAATAATTTCATCTGATAAATCACGAAGCGGAGTATCTAGACTAAAGTTATATTTTTTTGCAATAGCGGTAAAATATGTGTTTGCAACACTTTCGGTATTGTCGGCATGTCCCCATCCTGACAGAAGAATACCACCATTATTTATAGATTTTCTCAAATCTAAAATTAAATCGGGGTTAACTCGCATCATCTCGCCAAGACCTGCACAGTGAGAGCAGGCACCAAACGGATTATTAAACGAGAACATTCTTGGGGTAAGTTCTTCCATACTTATTCCGCAATCATCACAGGCATAATTCTGGCTGAACATTAACTCTTCGCCGTCAATAACATCTATAAGCACAATGCCATCGGCAAGCGACAGAGCGGTTTCTAAAGAATCTGCCAGTCGCTGATTTATTCCGTCTTTTACAACTAAGCGGTCAACAACAATTTCGACATTGTGTTTTTTATTTTTCTCTAATGATATATTTTCTGATAAATCATATATAATTCCGTCAACCCTGACTCTTACATATCCATTTTTTTTAGCGGTTTCAAAAAGCTTTTGATTTTCACCCTTTCTGCCACGCACAACAGGTGCAAGAATCTGGAATTTAGTGCCTGATGGCAGTTCTAAAATATGGTCAACAATCTGGTCTACGGTTTGTTTTTTTATTTCTTTTCCGCACTTTGGGCAATGAGGGATACCAATTCGTGCATACAAAAGACGCAGATAGTCATATATTTCGGTTACAGTACCAACTGTTGAACGGGGATTTTTACTTGTTGTCTTTTGGTCTATACTTATAGCAGGAGATAGTCCATCAATCATTTCTACATCGGGCTTTTCCATTTGTCCTAAAAACTGACGTGCGTATGACGAAAGCGACTCCATATATCGTCTTTGACCCTCGGCATAAATTGTGTCAAAGGCAAGCGACGACTTTCCTGAGCCTGAAAGACCTGTAAGCACAACCAGCTTATCACGTGGTATGGTTACATCTATATTTTTTAAATTGTGCTCTTTGGCACCCTTAATATAAATTTCGTTTTTAGCCATAATTTCCTCCGAACAACAAATAATTATCAAACAAATGTTCTTTTTATTATACAACAACAAAAAAATATTGTCAAACAATTTATAAATCACATTTTATATTTTATCACAAAGAAAAACGATTTTCAGCTTTTTTGTAAAAAAACTTTTTTTTATATCAAAATTGTGATACAATAACTATGTATGTTTTATTTTTGATTTGAGGGTGACAATATTGAACAGACTAAGACTTATTTTAGCAGTTATGGTTTGCAAACTTGCAATTTGGGGCAGCAAAATGCTTGGCAAGCACGGTTCATCGATGCCTGGACACTTGGCGTTTAAAATTTATCCGGGTGTGCTTAAGGATTTATCGGCGCAAATAAAACGTGAAATTATTGTTGTTTGCGGAACAAACGGAAAGACAACAACCAATAATCTTTTATATTCATTTTTAAGTGCATCAGGATATAAGGTTGTTTGCAACCGAGTTGGTGCAAATATGTTTTATGGCGTTTGCTGTGCCTTTGCCGCAGAAGCAAATATTTTTGGCAAGCTAAACCGAGATTTTGCCTGCTTAGAGGTTGACGAGGCATCTACCGTAAAGGTTTTTGCTCATATAAAACCTGATAAAATGCTTATTACGAATCTTTTTCGTGACCAGCTTGACCGCTATGGCGAAATAGAGCAGACGGCAGGATATTTAAAACGTGCCTTAGAACAGTCGCCTGATACGGAGCTTGTTTTAAATGCTGATGACCCATTGGTTGCACAGTTTGGTCTTGATAAAAGTCGTAAATGTCATTACATCGGTGTAGACGAAGGTGTAGCAAACGAAAAAGACGAATGCTATTTTTGCGTGGTATGTGGCGAAAAGCTTGATTACGAATATCGCCATTACAGTCAGCTTGGCAAGTACAGATGTCCGTCTTGTGGATTTAATCGCCCTGAGCTTGATTTTAAGGTTAAAGATGTAAATCAGGATAGCGGTCTTAAATTCAACCTTTTATATAATGACAAAGCTATTCCTTTTGATGTAAATTATCGTGGCTTTTATAATATTTACAATATTTCGCTATCATATGCGGCGGCAATTTTAGCTGTGGGCGAAATTTCTGATTATTTAAAAATCCTGGCTGAGTACAAGCCGCAGATAGGCAGAATGGAAGAATTTTCACTATTAAAAACAACTGTTTTAAATATGGCGAAAAATCCTGCAGGCTTTAATCAGGCTATCGAT
>JAFQAG010000116.1 GCA_017416985.1 Clostridia bacterium | reverse complement strand
TTTAGGCTCAACATTAATTTCGCAGCGAATGCTGTATGCTGCCATATTTTCATCATTTACTGTTGCTATTATTACGGCAGAACCCTTACCAACCGCTGTAACAACACCGTTATCAACAATGGCAACTCTTGAGTTAGATGTATTCCATATAAGAGAATTTAAAAATACATCTGGTACAGTCAAAGCTTTTTTAAGGTCTAACGTATCTCCGGCTACAAGCGAGTATTTGCCCTCTTCTTTATCAGTTACATCAGAAGATACAATAACCTTAACAGAAACAGCATAAGATACTCCGTCTTTAATTGCTACTGCAGTTATAATTGCTTCACCCTCTGATATAGCCGTTAAAGTTTTATCTTCAACGTTAACAGTAGCTACACCGGTATTTGAAGATGAAACTACCAATGTCTTTAAAACGTCTTCATTGCCTTTAATATCAACATATTCTTCAAGATGATATGTTACACCAACTTTAGCATTAAATGCTTTTTCTTCAAGAGTACCAACCATACAATCAATATAAATCTCATCAAGTTTTTCATTGAATATGTCTATTTCAACCATATCCCAATTTTCTTGTGTTCCATCAAACCATATTTCCATTAGCGAATCAAAATTCATAAATGCTGCCATTTCGATTTTTTCGAGCAAACCGTGCATCCATAAAATTTCAACAGTCTGACAGTCTAAAAATGCTTCTTGACCGATTATTTTTACTGTTTTAGGTGTTACGTATTCTCCACTATTGCAAGGCTCTTCACACGCTACCGGAAATCTTATAAGCTTTGTTTTGTCTTTGTCAAACAAAACACCCATTTCACTTGAATATACGCTGTTGTTTTCATCAACATCGATACCTTCTAAAGACTCACAACCGTACAAAAATGCATCTTGAGCAATGTCTGTAACAGATGCAGGAACATAGAATCTTGTAATACTTTCACAATCTGTAAATGCGCCCTTTCCTATAGTTTTTAAGCTAGTAGGAAAATTAACCTTTTCAAGCTTATCGCAACCGTAAAATGCATAATCTGCAATTGTAGTTACTTTAATCTCAGAATTCGGAATTGTATATTCTGAATCGTTTTTAGCAGCAGGATAAGCAATAAGTGTTGTTCCGCTATAATCAAACAGAACACCATCTATTGTCATATATGTTTTATTGTTTTTGTTAACAACAAATTCTTTTAACTTGCTACATTCGGCAAAAGCTTTATTGCCAATAGATGTTACATATCGAGGTATTGTTATATCCTTAATTTTCGAACAATTACTAAACGCACTTTCGCCTATTGTTCTTAAGTTTTTAGGCAGTGTAATTTCTTTTAATTTACTACAATTTTCAAATGCACTTGCTCCGATTGTTGTAACGGATTCAGGAATATAAACACTTTGTGCATCTGATAAGCCTTTAAATGCATTTGCTCCTATTCCTGTAATTCCATCAGATATATAAATAAACTTTATATACTGGCTTTGAGCATTCCACGGCGCAGACTCTTCTTTAAAATCCCCTGTGTAGCCATTACCTGAAATAGTGAGCATTCCATTATTAGACAACGACCATGATATTCTGCCTGAATTGACTGTACCCGATGTAGGATTATCATTTATCGAGAAATACTCTTCTGACTTAAAATAGTCCTCTTGCAAATTTTCATCCGCTTTTTCAGTAGCTATTTCTTCTACGGCAGCCTGCTGTGCTGAAACATTAACATCTTCTGTTACCGCAAACACGCCGATGCTGCTCGTCAACATCATCATTACAAGAAGTATTGATAATATTTTTTTAGTATGCATAATTATCCTCCTTTAAACTTTAGATGTCATATAAGACTATTCTTCTAGCTTTTCCTGAACGTCTGAAATATCTAAACCAAAGAAATCTTCAAGAGCACTGAATGATTCACTATTCATCTGGCTTATCTTAGATACAAATGAACTTTTACCATGCTCGTCAAGTCCCTGATATATTTCAAGAGCTTTCATTATTTCTGCAGTATAGTCAGAATATATGTTTTTAGTAGATATTATTCTCTCGTCGCTTTTATCAATAACATCGTCCATAACTTCTATAACGATGTCGAGCATTTGTCTTTCTACCGGTGTGAATAATTCACGTTTTTTTTCAAATTCATCTTTCACATTAGAAAGATTTTCGACAACATCCTTATTTTTTTCTGAATAATCTATCTCAGGTTCATCATTATTTGAACCGCCGGATGAACCTCCGCTAGATCCACCTGATGAGCCACCAGACGACGAACCACCAGAAGAACCGCCTTGACTGCTACCTCCTATAACCGCACCACCCGATGGCTTTTGGTTGGTATCAATTTCCGGCTTTGCATCATTATCAACAAAATTTACCAAAACTCTTGCAAGTTCTACTCTTTTCATAGCTTCAGTAGCTCTGAATTTGTTACCAATTTCTAAACTGATAAGGTTATTTGCAAGAACCTTTTTAACATAATCCTGTGCCCATACAGAAACGTTGTCAGATATTACACCCGAAAAAGAAATATCTTTAAGCTGTGCTACTCTTCATATAATGGCACTTGCCTGTTCACGTGTTACAAAATTGTCACCTTTAAATGTTCCATCATCATATCCGTTTATGTAGCCTGCTTTTTTGCCTATAAGTACGTATGAATAATACCATTTATCTTTGGTTACATCGCTAAAACCCTCTGTTGCCATTTCTGTAAAACCCCAGATATTATTTACCATTTTACAAAGCTGTGCTCTGGTAACGAAACTTTCCGGAGCAAATGTGCCATCAGGATTGCCATTTATGATTCCTTTTTCCGCCAACTTATAAATGGCTGCACCATCTTGCGTTGATGCACTAACATCGCTGAATGATATTTTTGTTGTTGTGTCTGCAAACACGCTCGTTGACATAATTGATATCGTCATTAACGCAGTTAAAATTAATGGAATAATTTTATTTTTCATTTTTTCCTCCAAAAAAATATGACGTTTTTTATGCGAACATATCCAACGAGAGATTTCTCTCTCGTTGGATATTCTCATAACTAATTATAGAATCTTCTTTGTAAGAATACGCTAAGGTTGTCTACTCCATCAATTGTCTTTGAATATTGATCAATTATATACATTCCGCTGTCGTATCCTGTTTTTTCGTTTTGACCGAGCTTACTCTTAACAGTTTCAAACGCTCTGTCGATATTGAATACATTCTCAGTTTCTCTGCCAAAGATAATATCTTCAAATTCTTTTGCATCAAACGGAATATCCAATGAGCCAAGGTTTGCATCTGCAAGCATTGAAATCATTCTTTCAAATTGAGCTGCATAACTCTTATAAATATTATTAAGAACAGCTATTTTTGAAAGCATACTTTCTATCGGTGTGCCGTTGATTGTGCCATTTTCATCAAGTTCGTTTATTATCTGCGCCAGCTTGCTCATTGATGCAGAAATAACATCTTTAAACGCGCTGTTAATTCTTTCATATTCGCCATTGTTCAT
>JAFQAG010000001.1 GCA_017416985.1 Clostridia bacterium | reverse complement strand
GAGAGTTACAAATGGCAATGAATATTGTATTAGTCGAGCCTGAAATACCGCAAAATACGGGCAACATTGCACGAACCTGTAAGGCTACGGGCAGTGTGTTGCATATTGTAAAGCCTATGGGCTTTACGATTGATGATAAAAAATTAAAGCGCGCAGGGCTTGATTACTGGTACGATTTAGATATTCGTTATTATGAAAACCTTAAGGATTTCTTCGAAAAAAATAAAGGCAATTTTTATTTTGCTACAACAAAAGCAAAGCTAAGATATGACGAGCCTGATTATAAAGATGGCGATTATCTGGTTTTTGGGAAAGAAACAAGAGGACTTCCTGAAAATCTTATTGAAGAAAACTATGACAACGCAATAAGAATCCCAATGGGCGAGGGTAATCGTTCGCTTAATTTATCAAATTCTGTTGCAATTATTTTGTATGAATCGTTAAGACACAACAATTTTATGAATCTTAAAGAAGACGGTGAACTAACCGGAAGAGAGGAAGTAGAATGGAAGGATTTATAAAATTTTCGTCCGAAGATTTTAATGCTAAACAAATTTTCGAATGCGGTCAATGCTTCAGATGGAATGCTACCAGCGAAAATTCTTACATAGGTGTTGCGAATGGTCGAGTGATTAAGGTCAGCCAAATAGACGATGATATTATTTTTGAGAATACCGACCAGAATGAATTTGATAGCATGTGGAATGATTATTTTGATTTAAAAAAAGATTATAAAACAGCAAAAAGAATGCTATCAGACGGCGGAGTTATGGATAAAGCAATCAGCTTTGGCGGCGGTATAAGAATATTAAAGCAAGACCCTTGGGAAACGCTTTTATCGTTTATAATATCGTCAAATAACAACATTCCCAGAATTAAAAAAATAATCGAAACCCTTTGCCAATTGTTTGGTAATCCAATATCTGCATTTTCTGATACATACTATACTTTTCCTGAGCCGTCGGCACTTTATGGTATAGAAAAGGGCGATTTAGCACCGCTTAGTGCAGGATACCGAGATGAATATTTAATAGATGCAATTAAAAAAGTTAATTCAGGTGAAATAAATCTTAGCGCAATTTATGATTTGGACTATACATCTTTAAAATCCGAGCTTTTAAAAATCAAAGGAGTAGGACCAAAGGTTGCCGATTGCATTGCCCTTTTCGGATTCGGCAAAGAAGAGGCATTTCCTGTCGATGTATGGGTAAGACGAGTTTTGCATACATTATATAATAAAGAATATACGGCAAGCGAGGCGGCAGAATTTGCTAAGCAAAATTTTGGAAAACATGCAGGAATAGCACAGCAATATTTGTTTTATTATATGCGTGAAAATGCATCACTGTTAAATGCGTAGGAGGGGTAGTTATGGCAAAAGCAAAAAGCTTTGAGCAAAGCATTAACGAGTTAGAAGAAATTGTATCTGCGCTCGAAAACGGCGAAACAACACTTGATGAATCGTTAAAGCTGTTTGAGCAAGGTGTTAAGCTGTCGAAAAGTTGTCAGACAATGCTGGATAAAGCACAGCAAAAGGTTACTGTTCTTCTTAAGAACGAAGATGGTGAAATAACCGAAGAAGAATTTGAAGGCTTAAATGATTAAATAAACTTTGGGAGTTGATATTTTTGTTTAAAGAAGAGTTTAACCGAAAAATAGAAACGGTAAGCCTTGCTTTAGAAAAATACTTTGAAAAAGCAGATAATTATCAAAAAACTATATATGATGCAATGGCATATAGCCTTTTTGCAGGTGGAAAACGTATAAGACCTGTGCTTGCCCTGGCTTGTGCCGAGCTTTTTGATAGCGGCGAAAAAGTATTGCCGTTTGCCTGTAGCTTAGAGATGATACATACTTATTCGCTTATCCACGATGATTTGCCATGTATGGATAATGATGACTTGCGCCGTGGCAAGCCTACAAACCATAAGGTTTACGGTGAGGCAATGGCAGTATTGGCAGGTGATGCACTTTTAACCAAAGCCTTTGAAATATCTGTAAAGTTTTCAGAGCTTTCACCCGAGCAAACTCTGCGCGAAATTGAAGTTCTTGCCACAGCAGGCGGTACAGAGGGGATGATAGGCGGACAGGTAATAGATATAGAATCAGAGGGTAAAAGGGTTGATGCAAAAACCTTAGATGCTCTTCATCTTAATAAAACCGGTGCGCTTATTATTGCAGCGGCAAAACTGGGCGCAATAGCTGGTGGAGCATCAGAGGATGATATTAAAAATCTTAGCGAATATGCAAAAAATTTAGGACTGGCATTTCAGATTAAAGATGATATATTAGATGTAGAGGGCGACAGCGATATACTTGGTAAAATGACAGGTGTAGACGAAATAAATGAAAAGACAACATTTGTGAGTCTTTATGGATTAGAAAAATCAAAGCAAATGCTTGATGAATATACAAAAAAAGCAAAAGCAAATTTAAAGCCATATGGAAAAAAAGCAGAATTTTTAGAAGAACTTGCAGATTATCTTTTGAAAAGAAAAAACTGATAAAGAGCAAAATTTGTGTTGGGGGAAATTAATTTGATTTTTTTTGAAGAGCTATTTTCTAATAAAATGATTATTGCTGCACTTATAGGATGGTTCGTAGCGCAATTTTTAAAGGTTATATTTGTTTTAATGAAAGACAAAAGGTTTGATGTTCGTCGTTTTGTTGGCTCGGGTGGAATGCCCAGCTCACACTCAGCGTTTGTAATTGCTCTTACAACCTCGGTAGGATATGAAGAGGGTTTAGCATCTGCAGCCTTTGCAATATGTATTGTTTTGTCATTTGTTGTTATGTACGATGCCTCAGGAATAAGAAGAGCGGCAGGTCAGCAGGCTGAAATATTGAACAAAATTATTGAAAACTTTGGCAACGAAAACTTAGAGGTTACCGGAAAAAGACTTAAAGAATTATTGGGTCACACACCTCTTCAGGTGTTTGCAGGAGCCTTGGTAGGAATTTTAGTTTCGGTTATAATATATACACTTTAAAAACGAAGAAAAACGAAGCGTGAAAGAGATAAACTTTAAAAATCAAACAAAATGGCTAAAAATTGCAAATCTTGGTTTGCAATTTGATTTACTTGCAATTTACTATTTTAAAAATTTATGTTAAAATAACATTTGGTGGTGCAGTATCCTAGTCGGTGCTTCTCGTTCCCAGGACGGGCCTAAAAATCCGTTGAAGGGCATATCGATGAAGTTCCTGGTGCTTGCTTTCGACGCCCAGTCGGGGGTTGGTGCTGGGAGTTAAGGTTTTGGGGCGTTTCGCAATGGCATGCGAAGGGCGACCACATTTCCGTGGAGACCTGTTCTTGTGCTTCATCTGCTCGCGTTAAGACGTATCTTAATCGCGACCTACTGCGGTACGAAACAGGGTGAAACCTGTTGCTTGGTGCAAATGCTTTGTGGTTTAGCGGCTAAAGAGCATGCGTGCTGGGGACAGCGTAGCCTGCCTTGAGTGGGTATGGCGGATAGCGGACAGACCTTTTTCGTTTCGGCCAAAACAAAAAGGTTATTGCT
>JAFQAG010000115.1 GCA_017416985.1 Clostridia bacterium | reverse complement strand
GCGTTGATACATACTTAAATGGTTATCAGCAAATTGCAACCTTTAAGAACATGTATAATGCAATGTATCCAAGAGACATATCCGAAAAGACAAGGTCGGCATACAAAACCAAATCGGAATCGGGTTGGTTCCTCGGTGCCAAAGCACCATATGGATACCAAAAGGACCCGAAGGACAAGCATCATCTTATAATCGATGAAGAGGTCGCACATATTGTAAGGCACATATTCGACTTAGCAAAGCAAGGCTATGGAAAAAGGAAAATAACAAAAATTCTTCACGAAGAAAAAATTCCTACTCCTGCCGCCTATGCAAAGGCTCAGGGAATGAATCATTATTCTGCTATGACCGCACACGATGATGAATGTTATTGGTGTGATGATACTGTGGGCGATATGCTTATAAACGAAGTTTACATAGGCAATATGGTAAACCACAGAAAAGAAAAGCCTTTTAAGTCAAAGAAGTTCAGGGATGTCCCAAAGGATGAATGGATTGTGGTAGAAAACACCCATGAGCCGATAATAGACAAGCAAACCTTTGTGGAAGTACAAAAGCTACTTGAAAGTCGTTCAAGAGAAACCAAAACAGGCGAAACACAAATCTTTGCAAAGATAATAAAATGCATGGATTGTAAAAAAGCCTTGGTGTTCTCCAATGCAACCAAGTCTTATGTATGCAACACATATAATCTAAAAGGCAAACAATACTGCCCGTCCCATTATATAAGATATGATGAGCTATATGGTGTAGTCCTTGCCGACATCTATGCAAAAACCGTGCTGCTTGAAACAGACAGAGATGCCCTATACAAAGCGGCACTTAAATGCAACGAGCAAAAGATTATGGCAGAAACCAAAGATAATCAGCGAAAGCTTGCAAAGGCAAATAAGAGAATCGGCGAGCTTGAACTCCTGATAAAAAAGACCTATGAAAATTCAGTCTTAGGAAATCTGTCAAGCGAGAGAATGGCATCACTCCTCGCAGGATATGAAGAAGAACAGGCAGAATTAAAAGCCGAGGCATAAAGAATTGAAAGAGAGCTTAACGAATATCACAAGTCAAAGGACAATGCCATAGACTTTGTAAACTTAATTGAAAAGTATATTGGAATTAAAGAACTCAACTACGAGATTCTCCATGAGCTTATAGACAGAATTGAAGTCGGCGAAAAGTACGAATATCAAGGCGAAACTTATCAGGATATAAATATTTATTATAAGTTTGTTGGAACAGTAGATTTTAACAACGAACTGAATATAGAAAAAGCAGGTTAACAGGGCACTCCCTTAAAAAGAGTAACAGTCCTCTTATCCGCACCAAAAAGAAACGACAATTTTCGACAGAAAGTTGCCGTTTCTTTTTGTACTTTTATCTTTTCGTTATTCGTTTTTTACATTTCTCTAAAAATTGTTCGTTTCCAGATAAAAGAAAAGAGTGAAAAGTTTTCGTAAAAAGACTCTCTCTTTTTGTCTGTTTTATCTTTAAATATGTCAGTTTTTGTCCTGACTTTTCAATTTTTGTCATATTTTGTCACCCTGCACAAATTTAAAGCTTTATTCTTGACGAATTTCTCAAATTATGATAAAATTAAACTATATGTGCATTGTTATAATAAAATTTTTATAAAATAGCATACGATTGTATGTACGAAGGGGATATGTGTGTTGAAACTGATAAAGACCATAAGCAACTTTTTATTCAGAGTTAAACCCAGACGTGCTATATTACTTTTGATAGACATTTTTTGTTTTATTACCGTTAATGCCGCATATTATTTTCTTTCCGGAACGGCCGCCTTTAGTACCCCGGTTAATAATGCTTTGTTCTATTTAAGCAATTCGGCTTTACTGTTGTGTTCAATGTTATTTTTCAGATTTGTTTTCAGAATATATAATAATATATGGAGATACACTAACACTGCCGCATATGCTAAGTTAATAACCGCCGATATTATTGGTGGTATCGTGGCAATTTTGATAAGCCGTTTTGTAATTCTGCCGTTTGTGCCAGCCTTTTATTTAGGAATATGGCTCAGCATAACAGTAATTTCTTTAACAACACTTCTTACACTGTTTTTAAGATGTATTTATCGTCTTTTATATAAGCAACTTAATTTAGTAGAAGAGCAAAAAAGCATTAAACAAAAAACGCCCATAGCCATTATTGGTGCAGGTCAGCTTGGTGCGCATTTGGCAAATGAATTGCGCAACTCACCTAATTCACAATACAATCCGGTTTGCTTTTTAGATATAGATAAATCAAAATCAGGCAAGCGAATAGCTGGTCTTCCGGTATATAGTGCTAAAGATACCAAAAGAACTGTTGAAAAATATAAGCTTTCAGAGGTTGTCGTCGCAATCGCAAGAATAAGTTCAGAAAAAACTGAAGAATTATGGAATAAATATACAAGTTTAGGATGCAAAGTTAAAATTTACGATTCGCCATTTCACGAAGATTCTGATGATGCCAATCGTAAAAGGGTTGTTCGCGATTTTGCAATTGAAGACCTTTTGTTCCGAAATCCACTCGACATAAACAAACAGGCCGAGTTTGACTACTACAAAGATAAAACCATACTTGTCACAGGCGGTGGTGGTTCAATTGGTAGCGAAATTTGCCGTCAGGTTGCAAAATGCAATCCTAAAAAATTAATTATTTTTGATATTTATGAAAACAACGCTTATGATATCCAGCAAGAGCTTATACGAAAATACGGATCGGCACTTGACCTTGATGTTGAAATTGGCTCAGTACGTGATGTAGAGCGCTTGGAGTGTATATTTGAAAATCACAAGCCCGACATTGTTTTTCACGCTGCAGCACACAAGCACGTTCCTCTTATGGAACGCAGTTCAAGCGAAGCAATAAAAAATAATGTAATCGGTACATACAACACCGCAAATATGGCTGAAAAATGCGGTGTACAGAAGTTTATACTTATATCTACCGATAAAGCAGTTAATCCTACCAACATTATGGGTGCATCAAAACGCCTTTGCGAAATGGTTGTCCAATGTCGTAACGATAGTAATACCAAATTTGCAGCAGTTCGTTTTGGTAATGTGTTGGGTTCAAATGGTAGTGTTATTCCATTGTTTAAGCGTCAAATCGCAGCAGGCGGACCTATAACAATTACAGACAAAAGAATAATACGTTACTTTATGACAATACCTGAAGCAAGCCAGCTAGTAATGCTTGCAGGTGCCAAAGCCAAAAAGGGCGAATTATTTGTTCTTGATATGGGTCAACCGGTCAGAATTTATGACTTGGCTACTAATATGATTCGTCTTATGGGATATACTCCCGGCAAAGATATCGAAATTAAAGAAATAGGTCTTCGTCCTGGCGAAAAGCTTTACGAAGAACTTCTTATGAAAAACGAAACTTTAATTGAAACTGATAACAAAATGATTTTCATTGAAAAGGATACACCTTACACGCGTGCTGAAGTAGATGACAAACTTAAAATTTTGTTGAATGCGGTTAACAGTTCTGCACACGAAATTAATTCAGATGCCGTTAAAATCGCAATAAAAGAAACTGTTCCAACATTTGTTGAGCCAGAAACAATTAACAAAGATGCTGACAAATCAAAGGAAATGAAAAACACCTTGATTCAAGAAACTTCTAACAATATTCAGGCATAAACATAAACAAAAAAAGGTCTGTGACAAAATTATTTTGTCACAGACCTTTTTTATTTTATTTTATTTTATAATTCTGGAAATAGCTCTTTTTTAACAGTTTCGACTGCATCTTTTGATATATTACAAGACAGTTCATATGTAGGTATAAGCTTGAGCATTTGAGATGTATTATCTAGCGATGCCGACATTTGCTCTTCTAAGGTTGCTATTCTGATTGCCTGCATAACCAAAAATACAGCTTCCGCTCCGGTCACTCTACGTATAGAATTTTCAGGAGCTTGTTTTAAAAATACAATTGCACGTATAGGTGCGTTAATATTACTGTTTGTTTGTGTTTTGCCAGACCAAGGAGTTCCAAATGCATAAGGAATTTGTTCACCCTGCTCATTTGTTAAAATTCTTAGCGCAGGCATATCATCATTAATAATATTGGTTTCTGGGTAATATTCCCTCCACAATCTCGTGTGCGTTGATTTTCCGGTGCCGGACGGAGCAGAAAACAATACTGCATTGCCCTTGTATTCAATGCACGAAGAATGCAATACCATTCCATTTCTTTCAAATAAAACAAAAGGCAGAGTTTCACCAAATGAATTATAGGCACGCATTTTTTCATCAAATCCGCTTATTTCTTCGCTACATAGCTGCACACGAATCTCTGACCAATCTTTATTTGTGTCGATACGATTTATTATTTTATCTGTAATTTCAGGAATCAAATCGATCATCGAGTAGCCACCATCTTCATGTAGCATCCAATGTCTTCTGTTTACCTCAACTGATTTTACAGCCTTTGGCATTGTTATATTATCACATTTTGAGTTTATTATATAACGCACATCATATGCATCGTTTTGTGGCTCTTCTATTCTATACTTTTTAAGCCTGCCTTGCGCCAGTTCTGGCCAATACCCTTCTATACGAAACACAATATTTGCAATTTTATAATAAAAATTTTCTTTATTCATAGCACATTCCTTAAATACAATTTGTATTTTTATAAATAAAAAGGGGCTGACTTAATGGTCAGCCCAAATTATTCTTATTAGTGTTGGTTAACTTATGCTTGAACCTTAGCTGAAGGCTCAGATGTAACATGAGCTAATGCGCTATACAGCGAAACAGGAACTTTATTTTCCCATTTTAACTTAACACTTGCTGCTTTGCCAGCGCCAGCTGCAGCTATGTTTTCCGTTACGCGGAGTTCAAATACTTCTGCTAACGGCTTTTTATATTCTTTCATTTTTCATTCCTCCGATACATAATTTAAAAGTTTATAATCTCCGATTAGAGAAGTAATTATTAGTCAGCTACGTAACAAGTTCCATTTTTGCCAACTGCATAAGCAGCTACTGCAGCATCTTCTGTAATTGCAGCATCATTAACTTTTACAGCATAAATACCTTCAGAACCAATCTGCCAAGCCTTCATAATGTATATGCCATCTTCAACCATTTGAGCTCTGTTTGCTGTACCAGCTGTAACATAAGCAGACAAAGCAGTCTTTGCTTCATCAGTAGTTGCAACTAAGATACCAGCTTCTGTTAAAGCACCAGTAGCTTTTGCGATTTTATATACAGATTCTGCTTCTACCTTATCGTTTTCTGCGCCAGCCGGAGCAGTAAGTGTAGCAGCATTAGTGTCTTCTTCGAAAACAAATTTAATAGTTGCATCAGCAGTAAAGCTAATTGTCTGTGTTACACCACCGTCAGATGCAGTAGCGGTAGCACCTTCAACGCCTGTGAATCTGTAACCAGGTTCCGGGAACACATGGAAAACACCTTCAGCAACATTGCTTAATGTTCCTGATACAGCAACGCCTGTTTCTCCATCAATTTCAGAAGATAATTCTGAATCAGGAATAACCACACCGTTACCTTCTACACTGTATGTAACATTATAACCAGCTACTTTAACAAGATTGTTTTTTCCTTCGTTTTCTGCAGCACTTGCAGCTGTGTCAGTTGTTCCAACATATGCATTAGCATTAATTGTAGCATCTGTAGTTGTCCAATCAAATGTTAAAGAAGATGCACCATTAGCATTTTTCTGGTCGATATACTTAATGGTAGTGCTGTTTGCTTCGTTACCTGCATATACCAAATAAGCAATCTCGTCATCTTTTTCCTGCTCAGCAAGTGTTACTGTTGTAGTAACAGATACTGTGCCGTCGTCATAAGTTGTTTCTGTGTTGTAGCTTAAGCCGAATGCCGAAATTGACATTGTGCTAACTACGCTAGCAGCAACGATTGCTGCTAAAAGCTTCATTCCCTTTCTCATTAAATTACACCCACTTTTCATATAGATTTAAATTTTAGGTTAGACCTATCCATTTCTAGACGTATTTATTATAACTAATATTTTCCGTAATGTCAACAAGTTTTAAATAATATTTTTTAAAAAAATTAAAATCTACAAAATTAACAAATAGAACAATAATCCTTTGTGCAAAATTAAACAAGGACTGTAGCAAAATAAACATCATTTTGCTACAGCCACTCGTTTCTATTATAAATAAATATTTACTTATTTAATTGTTCTGCGCTGATAGCCGTTTGCCCTCCAAATCCGCTCGCTGCCACGATTTCGTCTTTTATTGATTTTTCTTTAAAGGTTATATCCAAAACCTCTTCTATGCTGTCTACCGGTATAATATCAATTCCCTCTTCATGCAGAATATCCCTGTCATTTTCTTGAGGTATGAACACTTTTTTGACTCCTGACTCTTTTGCTGCTCTGACTTTTTCAGCAACACCGCCCACAGGCTTTATTGCACCATGAATGGATATTTCACCTGTCATTGCAATTTTAGCAGGAACAGGCTTTTTAAAAAGTGCAGAATAAACCGCAACAAAAATGGCTACTCCTGCTGATGGTCCGTCTACCGGCATTCCTCCCGGAAAATTTACGTGTATATTATACCGTGACGTATCGACACCGAATTTATGATTTAAAAGAGTAAGCATATTTTTAACAGATGCTTTTGCAGAGCTTGTTTTTATAAGCTTTTGACCTCTGCCCTCTAGCTCTTCTTTTTCAACAATCCCGGTAACAGTCAATGTGCCGCATCCCGATTCGCAAACAGATGCATCCGCCTCCACCTCCATTACCATACCCTGACGTGCGCCGCTGACAGCTAAGCCGTTTACTGCTCCTATTGCTGCAATTTCTGATACTTTTTTATCAAACCTTGGGGTGTATCTGCCAAACTCCAATACCCATTCAACGTCCGATTTTTCTATCATATTTCTGTCATCCAGCATAGCTGCAGAACCTGCAATCTGAACAATATTTACTGCATCACGACCGTTCTGTGCATAATCTGCCACCATAGAAAGTGCTGCATTTTTAATTTGAAAGGCTCCTTTTTGAGCCGCACCAAAGGCAATTTTGGTAACCTCGTCACGTGTGAGAGGTCTGAAAAATATTTCTACACATCTTGAACGAATGGCAGGCGGAATTTCTTCAGGACTTCGTGTGGTTGCTCCAATTAAACGAAAATCTGCCGGAAGTCCCATCTGAAAAATCTCGTGAACATGTGGAGGTATATCTCGGTTTCCCGATGAATAATAAGCCGACTCTAAAAATACTTTTCTGTCTTCTAACACTTTTAATAGTTTATTCATTTGTATAGGATGCAATTCACCTATCTCATCAATAAAAAGCACACCGCCGTGTGCCTTTGTAACTGCACCCGGTTTTGGCTGTGGCACACCGGCAGGACCGTACGCGCCCGCTCCCTGATATATCGGGTCGTGTACCGAGCCTATAAGCGGGTCAGCAATCGCACGTTCATCAAAGCGGATAGTCGTTGCATCCATTTCGATAAACTTAGCTCCGTTTTCAAAGGGAGAGCGCATAGATTTTATTGCTTCTTTTAAAACAACACGTGCCGCCGCAGTTTTACCCACTCCCGGAGGTCCGTAAATTAAAACGTGCTGAGGATTCGGTCCGCACAAGGCAGCTTTTAATGCCTTGATGCCATCTTCCTGACCCACTATATCGCTAAGCTCTTTAGGTCTGCTTTTTTCAGAAAGCGGAACAGTTAAAGATATTCTTCTCATTCTGTGCAGTTTTTCAAGCTCTCGTTCAGAATCTTTTTCCAAGCTGCATTTACCTGTTTTTTTTGAGCGCAAAAGTCCCAAAAAATATATTCCCATAACCATTGTGAAAAAAAACTGAACCCATAACATCACATTTTGCAGCATCGGCTTTTATATACCTCACTTTTCTTTAATTTAGTCTTATTGCAAATTCGTTCTTTATTTTCCTGATTTTATTATGGACAATAATTTTACAATTATCCTTTTTAAATAATATTCTTACTCAGCTTGTATTTGTTCATAAAAAATTTATTGAATTTTTTGTCTGTATATAATATAATAAGAAGGAATAAATCAAAAAGAAAGTTGGTACAGTTAATATGAAAGAAAATAAATCTCAAGCTTGTCATATGACCAGTATAGGAGGACAGGCTGTTATTGAGGGCGTTATGATGCGTGGTCCTAAAGACATTGCCATAGCTGTTCGCAAGCCTGATGGAGAAATAGAAATTGATAAAAAGCCAGTATCTTCTCTGCTTTTAAAGCATAAATGGCTTAAGCTGCCAATCATCAGAGGGGTTGTTTCGTTTATCGAATCTTTAATTGTCGGAACAAAAGCTTTGATGTGGTCGGCATCTTTTTATGACATCGAAGAGGAAGAAGATAAAAAGAAAAAGGAAGAAATGACCGAAGAAGAACGCAAAAAGCTCGAAGAAAAAGAAAACAAAGCCTTAAACTTTGCAATTTATTCTTCCGTCGCTTTAGCTTTGGTTTTAGGCGTAGGAATTTTTATGTTACTCCCTACCGTTTTAGTTGGATTTATTAAAGACCTTATTCCAGTTGGATTTTTAGCAACTCTATTAGAGGGAATCGTCAGAATCGCAATCTTTTTAATTTATATTGCTTTGGTATCTAATATGAAGGATATAAAACGTGTATTTGAATATCACGGTGCAGAGCATAAAACTATTTTCTGCTATGAAAGTGGCGCAGAGCTTACACCTGAAAACGCAAGAAAGTTTTCGCGTTTGCATCCGAGATGCGGAACAAGCTTCCTTTTAATAGTAATGGTTGTAAGTATTATTCTGTTTTCATTTATTTCGTGGAGCAATCCCTGGCAAAGAATTTTAATTCGCTTAGCACTTCTTCCGGTTGTAGCAGGCATATCGTACGAGGTTATAAAATTTGCAGGACGAAGCAAAAGCAAGTTTATGCAGATTGTAAGCAAGCCGGGAATGTGGCTTCAGAATCTGACCACACGTGAGCCAGATGACAGTCAGTTAGAGGTTGCAATTGCATCACTTAAAAGTGTTTTGACAGGAAACAAAGAGGACGACAAATGGTAAACAGCTATCAGGCGCTTCTGTGCGAGGGTGCAGAAGCGCTTTCAAATCATTCTGATACAGCCAGATTAGATGCCGAGGTTTTGCTTGCATATATAATAAGGAAGGAACGCGTTTGGTTTGCCATCCATTCTAAAGAAGCGCCAGACGAAAAAACGGTTCTAGATTTTCAAAATCTAATCAAGCGAAGAAAGTCAGGCGAACCCGTCGCCTATATAACAGGCACACGTGAATTTATGGGATTACCATTTAAAGTAAAAAAAGGAATCCTCATTCCAAGACCCGATACCGAAACTTTGGTAGAAGCGATATTAAACGAGAAACTACCTCAAAATTCTAAAATTTTAGATTTATGCACAGGCAGCGGCGCAATTGCCGTAAGTCTTGCATATTATATGAAAAGCTGCTCTGTGTGCGCAGTAGATATTTCGGATATCTGCATTAAAACCGCAACTGAAAATGCTGAAATAAACGGAGTTTTAAGCCGTGTTGAATTTAGGCAGGCAGATATTTTATCTGATGAATTGCATCTTGAAAAGGCTGACGTTTTAGTTTCTAATCCGCCATATATAGAAAGTGCCGAGCTCGCCGACCTAATGAAAGATGTCAAAGATTTTGAACCATCACTTGCCTTAGATGGCGGAAACGACGGCCTTGTTTTTTATCGCAAAATTATATCTCTTTTGCCGCAGTTATTAAATCCGGGCGGACTTGTTGCATTCGAGGTTGGGCATAATCAGGCAGACAGCGTCTGCGATATTTTAAAGGAGCAAGGTTGCACTGATATTAAAACGCTTTGTGATTTAGCAGGAATCAGGCGGGTTGTTATGGCTCATAAATAAAAAATTTGCCTTTGGCAACTAATGTTCGCTAACGCTCGTTTTTTAAAAGTAGACTTTTATGAAATTCAAAAATTATAACATAAAGGAAATAATTTTCTACATATTAAAAAATACCGTGTCGAAAATCGACACGGTATTTTTATTTATGCTAATTAGTCAAGTCTTTTGTTACGATTTAAAAATACAGGAATATCAATAGAATCATTGTCATTCTCTTTGGTCACTTCGCTCTGACGTGTTGCGCCAGCTCCCTGACCAAAATTAGAAAATCCCTGATTTGAAAAACTCTGACGAGGACCGCCGAATGCAGGTCTTGCCGGATTATTTGCAGGCTGTGCTGCACCCATAGAACCACGGAAAATCGGGTTGTTTGCAAACGGATTGTTCTGCGCTGCGCTTGAACGAAGCGGAGAAATCGGAGCATCTTCAAAGCCAGTAGCAATAACAGTAATAACAATCTCGTCGTTAAGAGATTCGTCTAATGCAGCACCAAAGATAATATTAGCATTCGGGTCTGCTGCCTCGTTAACGAATTCAGCCGCATTGTTGATTTCAAACAAGCCGAGGTCTGAACCACCGGTAATGTTGATAAGTACGCCACGTGCACCCTCGATTGAGGTTTCTAAAAGCGGACTCTGAATTGCCATACGAACAGCCTCTTCAGCACGATTTTCGCCTGTTGCACGACCAACACCCATATGAGCAATACCTGTATTTTTCATAACAGTTACAACGTCAGCAAAGTCGAGGTTTATGTATCCATTACCGGAAATCAGGTCTGAAATACCCTGAACACCCTGACGAAGAACATCATCAGCCATTTTAAATGCATCAACAAATGTTGTATGCTGATTTGAAATCTGGAGTAATCTGTCGTTCGGGATTGTAACCAATGAATCAACATGTTCTTTTAATTCTGCAATACCCTCTTCTGCACGAACCATTCTCTGACGGCCTTCAAAAGCAAAAGGTTTTGTAACGATACCAACAGTTAAAATTCCAAGTTCTTTTGCGATGCTTGCAACAACCGGAGCTGCACCTGTACCGGTACCGCCACCCATACCGCCTGTTACGAATACCATATCGCAGCCTGAAAGTGCCTGTGCGATTTCGTCACGGCTTTCTTCTGCTGCTTTTGCACCAATTTCAGGATTTGCGCCTGCGCCCAAGCCCTTAGTTAATTTGTCACCAATCTGAATTTTCTGTCCTGCCTGAGATGATAAAAGTGCCTGCTTGTCTGTGTTAACAGAGATAAACTCTACACCCTTAAGGCCAAAATCAATCATTCTGTTTACCGCATTGTTTCCGCCGCCGCCGACACCAATTACTTTAATCTGTGCAACATTTGCGTTGCCAGTATCAAATTCAAACACCTGTACTCCTCCTCTTTCGTATATACATACTTTCATTATTTTTTATTAGTCTTTTGATACTCTATTTATCATTATAACATATTACAATATGATTACACAAGTGTAAATTTTCAATTACAGCAAATTTTTTTATAAAATTCACATTTCTTTCACATTTTACCAAAAAATGCACAATTTTTCTTATTTTTTTAGTTTAGTTTGCCAATAGTCTAAGTAATATCTTCTCATAATTGAGAAATTTGTAAACAATCTTGTGCCAAAAACGATTAACGCAACAAGATATAAATCAACATCTAACTTCTTTCCTATAAAAGTTAACAGTGCTGCCAGAAGTGAATTGCCTATAAAACCGGAAAGAAAAATTTGCATATTAAACGATTTTTTAGACATCGATGACAAGCCACCGAAAACCGAATCAAGCGATGCCAGAATAATAATTGCAATATATTGGCTATGCTCAACAGAAACATGAACAGGCAAAAAAAGCCCAACAATAATCCCTATCAAAATACAAATCAGCAAAATCATTTTTGCGCCTCCTTTGATGCAGTTGTGCTTTCAACTGCTGAAGCACTTCTGAAATTTAAAGTGCCGCTGTATTTTGGAATTAAAAGCTTGTTCGATTTGGTAATAGAAATTTCGAATCCCCATACCTTTAAGCCGTCTATAACTCCACCGTTTAAGTTAAGCGCTGCTTCTAACTGGTCCGGCTTTCCTATTGCTTTAATTATATAAGGCGGTGCCATTTTTGTATCATTTACTAATACCGTAGGTCCAACACATCTTACCGCACTTGTGCTTATAATGCGCGAATCGTTTACGCAAATTGCCTCTGCTCCTGCTGCCGAAAGCTCGTTTATAACACGTCTTATATCCTCATCGTGAATTAAGGTGCTGTTTGCCTCGCTTCCCTTTGCACCTTTGCGGTTTGCAGCATCATTCAATGAGATTTCGATTCCTGAGCCTTCTACATCAGTTAAGCCTGCAAGTATTTCTGCACGCTTTAACTGTTCTGATAAAAACTTAGAATCGCCGCCGGAGGTCTCTTCTTTGTTGCGATACTGTGCAATGCTTTCTTCATATTCAACTATTTTTTGTTCTAACGCCTCTGTTTTTTCTCTTTCTTTATTAAGCTCTATAAGCAAATCTTCTATTCTTTGATTGTTGCCTGCATTTGCAGCATTATTTTTAGTTACACTTTTAAATTGTATCGTAACCAAAAAAGCCAATAACATAAATACAACACCAAGTGCTATTTGTGCCTTATAGTCCTTTTTCAATTGGTTTTTCCTCCCCTTTGACTAAAAGCTTCGTCTTTAGCAGTTATGCAGCGGACAGTTCTTTATTATCAGACTCTGTGCTTTCTTCAGCCGTATCTTCTTCTACACTTGTCTGTTCTTCACCGTCAGCAGGTTGTTCTGATGCCTCTTGAGTAGGTTCAGGCGTCGGCTCAATCTTTCCGGTAAACACCTTAGAAGGTGTTGTAAGGTCAATATATGTTCCTTCTGAACGGTCAACCTGCGGCATAATCGCCTCTAACATTTTCATTTTATATTCCATATCCTCAAACTTAGCAAAATTAACCTTGTGACCCTCTTTATATTTTACCCATATATTAGATATATCAGTAAAATCGAGTTCCTTTAACTGCGACAAATGTCCTTTTTCTTTTAAATAACGAATACAATCAAATATTATATCAAACTTTACCTCGTCTTGTACAGATATTTTTTCAGAAATTTCAAAATTATCTATTTCTACACCTAAAATATGAGGAACTTCCCAGCCTTCGCAATCAGATATAACCTCTAAAAGCTTACCCTCACTATCTGAAACCAGATAGCCGGTAGCATGAGGAAAAATAAGCTCTGCATATGATTCGGTAACACTTATTTTAATTTTAGACGGCAATCTTCTGCTAATTTTTATAGTATCAAGATATGCAAGAGATTTCAGACCTTTTTTAACTGATTTTTTATTCATTTTAAAAATATTACTTCCCACCACTATTGATGTGCGGTCTAAAATTTCTTCGTCAGTAACCTGCGCATTGCCCTCTACCATTACCTCTGTAATATTAAAAACAGGTGCAAAAAGACAAACGCACGAAACTGCTATAATTAATAATAAAAGCAGTATAAACGAACGCTTGAGCCTTTGCACTCTGCTCTTTTTTCTTTTTTTCTTTTGATTTTTTGCCATACTGTTCTTCCCCTTATCATAGGTTTAGTATTCAACTCTTTTTATTTCAGCACCAAGCTCTGATAATACTTCTACAAGCTCAGCATACCCTCTGTCAATATAGTGTGGATTTTCTATCTCGGTCAAGCCCTCTGCTGAAAGTGCCGCTACAACCAGCGCTGCTCCACCACGAAGGTCTGCCGCACTCACTACCGCTCCCGACAGTTTGCTAGCCCCTCGCACTACGGCTATCCTTCCGTCAACCGTAACGTCTGCACCCATTCTTACAAGCTCTTCTGCAGGCTTAAATCGGC
>JAFQAG010000114.1 GCA_017416985.1 Clostridia bacterium | reverse complement strand
CTGTGTGACCGGTCTCTTTCCACGCCCAAAAGAGCAGAGGTATGTTCATCATCGAGTCTACAATAGCTCTTCCTGTAGATTCGTCATCGTCCATTCTTCGCCATGCATCAATATATCTTCCCGCTATATTAAAGCGCTTTAACAGCTCGTCTGCGGCTTTAATTGCTGATATTTTATGGTTAATATCCCCGGTCAGCTGATACATCGCAACGCTGTACGGCTGATAAAGAAAACCTAAATCGTGCATTGTATCTAAGGGGTGGTCAAATACTTTTTCCTTATATTCGTCAGCAAACTGATTAGCCCAGATTAAATAATTATTGTCCTTTTCGGTTCGGTAATATAAAGGTGCAAAACCTGTTATAAAAGATGCCATCCATTGGTCTTTATCATAAAAATCACGAAAAATTCCCTCTTTGTAGTATTCGCCGTTTAAAACCGGTCCCTCGTAGCTTCCTAATAATGTAAAATTCTTTTTGTGCTGCTCGAACTTTTTTATGCACAAAGAATAAGCTTCGTGTAGATTCATAGTTTTATCTCCTTTGTCTTGTTACTTATAATTGGATTTTATCAAAAAACAATTCTCCAATCCATGAATTTATATGATATTTCTTGTATTTTTTTGACGTAGCTTTACTTATTTTTTACTTGTATAATTATTTTTGTGATATCAAAATAGCGCAAAAAATATCATGTATCCTCATAGATTTTGAATAGAAAAAGATATACAATTACAGTATAAAATGACAAAAAGGATGGTTGGGTTGTATGCTCAAAGAAATACTGGCAGAAAAAGAGTATCTTGATATTCTTAAAATGAACAATGGCACGGAAGTTACAAAAGAAAATTGGCAAAACCGCAGAGAAGAAATGCTTGCGCTTTTAGAAAAATATTCTTATGGTAAAACCCCTAAAATTCCTGTGCGTGTGTGGGGAGAAAATCAGCCTGTAAATAAGATTAACGAAAGAACATATGCAGGCAAGGTTAGCTATGAACTTGTAAAAATATCTATCGAAACAGAGCACGGTGTATTTTCATTCCCTGTGGAGTTTTACATTCCGAATAATATAGGAAAACCACCGGTATTTTTGCATCTGGCATTTCGCACAGCTCCCGACCGTTACATTCCGGTAGAGGAAATAACAGACGCCGGCTATGCTCTGGCAATTTTAGTATATACAGACGTAGTAAATGATAATCTTAAAGGCGATTATTCAGACGGCTTAGCTGCTTATTTTGGAACTACCATAGAGCGAGAGGGTGATGAATGGGGCAAAATAGGCATGTGGGCATATGCTGCCAGTCGTGTGCTTGATTATATGATTGCAGAGCGTGATGATTTAGATACCTTACGTGTGGCAGTTATGGGACATTCAAGATTAGGTAAAACAGCGTTATGGTGCGGGGCACAGGATGAGCGTTTTGCGGCAGTAATGTCTAATGATTCAGGTTATGGCGGAGCGGCTTCGTCGAAGCACGGAACGGGCGAGAGAGTGACAAGCTTTCTTAATGCAGGAAGCTGGGACTGGTATTGTGAGAATTTTAAAGCCTTTGCAGATGATAAAGAGGACTGCAAGCCTTATGACCAAAGCTTTCTTCTTGCTTTGGTTGCGCCAAGATTACTGTGTGTAGGCTCGGCTGTTTTAGATGATGGAGCAGACCCGAAATCAG
>JAFQAG010000113.1 GCA_017416985.1 Clostridia bacterium | reverse complement strand
GTTGTATCGGGCATCTGGAGTACTATGGGTTGGTCTTCAGTAATTTATCTTTCGGCACTCACATCAATAGACGCTACTTTATACGAGGCAGCAGAAATTGATGGTGCAGGTAAGTGGAGACAGGTTCTTCATATTACACTTCCGGGTATCTTGCCTACAATAATAACTATGTTTATATTGCAGGTCGGAAAGGTTATGAATGTAGGACATGAAAAAATACTTCTTCTTTCTAATGACTCGATATTAGATGTAACAGAAGTTATTTCTACATATGTTTATCGTGTAGGTCTTTTAAAGCATAGCTACAGTTATTCTACAGCTGTTAATATGTTTAACTCAATACTTAATCTGTTGCTGTTAAGTGCGGCAAACAGAGTAAGTAAAAAGGTTTCAGAGGTTAGCCTCTGGTAGTAAAATGCAGATTTTTATATAATAATTGGAGAGAATTTGTGTTATGAAAATTGCAGCAATATGCGATATGCATTTGTCAGAATATGAAAGCGCACCACAGTACGATTATTTTTATCAGGCTATAGAATATCTGAAAAATTCAGATGTAGATATGGTAGTAACGATGGGAGATATGACTGCTTGCGGTGCGGAAAATGCCTTTAGAATATATCGCGAAAAAATAGAAGAGCTTAGTAATCATATTACTATCAGCGGAAATGCAGATGTACGTACCGAAAATGCTGAACTGCTTGCCTATGCACAGGGCGGAGAAATTGAATGCGGCAGACGTGTTTTGTGCATAAACACACCGTTTTCTAAAATTGAAGAAGACGATTTTGCCAAGATACAAAGTCTGTCAGATGGCGATGTTATTATGATGCATCATTCTCTTGCAGGTCTTACGCAAGAAGTGAGAGAACGTCTTAAAGCAATTTTAAACAGTAAAGAGCTGATTTTAATTCATGCGCATTCTCATAAGTTCAGCGACAGTATGGTAGGTAAAAGTAGGGTAATTTGCGTAAAAGCATTAGACCCCGATAAGTGCATCGGCACACCGCCGTCTATTACAATTTTTGAAATGGACAAAGATAAGTTTGATTTTAGCGAAAAATGCTTTTCAGCATCTAAAGAAACAATAAAAGACCTCAGAGATTATCTGGGAATTTGTTGTTTCGACCTTGACGAAACCATTGATTATGCAATCGCAAAGGGAGTAAAAAATTTAGAACTGAAAGTATTTTCAGAAGACACTACCGATATATCGGCTGTGCAGAAAAAAATTGAACAATTTAGGGCACATGGCGGCAAAGTTTTATCAATGCATATGCCAAACCTTCGTTTCGATGGTGAAAATATTGTAGACAAAGGTTGGGATTTTGCAATAAAGCTAGCCAAAGCAACCGGTGTTGAATCATTTACAATTCATCCGCCAAGAATCAGTGTTGCGCTGATGCGTGAAAAAGCAGACATTTTTATTGATTATTTATGTTATTTTATAAAGCAGTTTCCGGATGCGAAATTTGGAATTGAAAATCTGCATATGAATAAAAATGATGTTCCGGATGATACGCGTGGATATGGAATGATACCTGAAGAAACATTGGCTTTTGTCGATGCAATCAACAAGCAACTTGGAGAAAAAAAATGCGGATGCTTACTTGATGTTGGTCATGCTGTAAACAACAGATCATATACAGGAAGATTTCCGCTTAGTGCATGGTATGCTTTAGTTGGAAATCGCACGGTTGCTTATCATATCCATCAGGTAAAAAGAACAGATGATAATGTTCTTCATAACCATCGTGAGTTAGATGAATGGTTCGGACCGATGATATCATATTCATCATTTTTCTGGTCGTGGAGAAACGGACTGATTAATAAATGTCCTGTATTTTTCGAAATGAGAAAGTTTGATGATGTAAAAACGAGTCTTAAAGCGTTTGAAGCTTTAGAAGAAATATAAAAAAGATAAAGTTGCCGCTTTTGAGCTTACAAAAGCGGCAAACTTTGATATTGGGTAAAAACTAATCAAAGGAGTTAAAATATGAAAATATATTTTTTGGGTTCTTGTTCAGGAACTGAACCTATGCCTGACAGAAAGCACGAGAGTGTGGTGGTAGAAGTAAATGATAAGCTTTACTGGATTGATGCAGGAGAGGGTTGCTCTTATACTGCGCACAATATGGGACTTGATTTATTAAAGGTCAAGCATATTTTAATTTCGCATACGCATATGGACCATGTCGGCGGACTTGGCAACCTTTTGTGGAATATCAGAAAACTGGTGTGGAGAAAAGAACAACAGCCGGTTTATGGTGACGTAGAGTTATATCTTCCTATTAAAGAAACATTTGACGGATTTATGCAGGTTTTATATAACACAGAAGGTCTTTTTAAAACCGAATATAAAATGAATTATCATCCTGTGCAAAACGGTGTTTTGTTTGATGACGGAAACGTAAAAGTAACCGCTATTGCAAATACACACCTTAAAAAGATTGAAACTGACAAGCCACTGTCATTTTCATATCGTTTAGAAGCAGAGGGTAAAAGTCTGGTTTATTCCGGCGATGTAGGTACATATAGTGATTTAGACGAAGCGATAGGTGATGGTTGTGATGCCATTATTATTGAAACCGGTCATTTTGGTGTTGATGTTGCCTGCGAGCACTTTACAGCCAAAAAGAATATCGGCAAAATATTCTTTAATCACCATGGAAGAGAAATCTTAAATTATCCGGAACGTTCTGCTGAAAAAGTTAAAAATGCATTTGGCGAAAATGGCGCAATTTGTTATGATACAATGACTGTAGAATTATAGGGAGATGTAAAATGAAGTTTGTAGACAGTAATCAATTGATTTTTTTGCTGCGTATATTTTTAGCTTGTGTATGTGGCTTTGTTATAGGATTTGAACGAAAAAACAGGTCAAAAGAAGCGGGTATAAGAACTCACTGCGTTGTTGCATCAGCTGCGGCGCTTATGATGATTGTATCAAAATATGCCTTTTTTGATGTGGTACAGAGCGATTTATTCCCGGGTGTAGATGTTCGCTTAGACCCGTCGCGAGTTGCATCTACCATTGCAAGCGGAATTGGTTTTTTAGGCGCAGGAATGATTTTTGTTCAAAAAAGTACGGTTACAGGTTTAACAACTGCAGCCGGAATATGGGCAACATCAGGCGTTGGTATGGCAATGGGTGCAGGAATGTATTTTATTGCTATATGTGCTACTTTAATAGTAGTTATGGTACAAATTATATTTCATTTAAAGTTTCGGTGGTTGAAAGTTATGAGGGTAAAAGAACTTCGTATTCAGAATGTTGCAGAAGAAGGTTATCTTGCGCAAATGAAGAATGAATTTGCAAAGAGAAAGATTTTGATTAATAATGTTTCTATAGAAAAGGTTGCAGATTGCAGAAACTTTACATTTACTGTCGAAATACCTCGCGAAATTGATGAAGAAGAACTTATGATGTCAATTAATTATGATTGCTCATTAAAAAGCAATGCTTAACTAAACCAATAAAAAACAGAGCATATATAAAAATGCTCTGTTTTTTATTTATGTCCGATTTACAATTCAGAAGAAACTTCCTCATATTTCTTTAAAACTCTGTAAAACGTTCTTTCTGTTGTAAATCCAACCATTTTATAAATCTCTTTTTTAGAATATTTTCCGTCTTTAATAAGATCAAGAGCTTTTTTGATTCTAAAGCTATTTATATAATCTAAAAGGGATACTCCTGTTTCTTTTTTAAATACCGATGATATATATTGCGAATTCATATTAAAATGAACACCGATTGAGTTCACGTTAAGGTCGGTAGACGTGTAATTATCGGCAATGTATTTTTTGATATGTGATAAAAGGAAAGATATACGGTTTTTGCTTTCGTGAAATTCATTTTTAGTTGCATCGCAGATATTTATGATGTATTCAGAAAGCTGTGAATAGATGTTTATAAGGTTTTCGCCATCTTTAATTTTGCGGTAAAAAATTATATTATCACTAAATTCCATATCTGAAACAGGCATATCGTGAGAAACCTTTGTAATGGTTGTTGCAACATCTAATACAATGCATACTATATGGTCAAGCTCAAGGTCTTTTTGTGAGGTAATCTCGTTAAAAACCTGACTCAATATCGAAAGAGCGGTTTGCTGATTTCCTGTTTTTAAAGCATTAATCAAGGCTTGTTCTTTCGCAAAATTAAATATAAAGCTCTTCTTGGAAGTGTTTTCTTTTTCAATATATTGCATCGGCTCGGTAATGCCGAGCAAGCGTTTATAATCAAGAACCTTTATTGTCTGACGGTATGCGTCAGAAATGTTGAAAACGCCTTCGCATATTGTAGAAAGTGAATATGTTAGCGAAAGAGAGAAAATTCTGTTAATAAAGTCTAATCCCTGATATGCTAAAGCATCGATTTCATTTGTGTCGAGCATCTCATCCATACATATAATACACGATACAAAACCGTCAATTTCAGTTGTATGAACAGAAATATTTTTCTGCGACATAAGCTCTGATATAACGTTGTTAATAATAAATGTCAAATGGTTTTGTTTTTCGTGAGTTGACATATTAGCATCGTCTGAGAACAAGTCGTTTATATTTTCGATATAAAAAGTAAGAACGCTAAAATAATCGCCATTAAATGATAAATCAGAATTCTCAAAAGCAGAATATATAACCTTGCCCTTTAACAGTTTGGATATATTAAGATTTTCAATCGTCTTTGCCTGGGTATCAAGTGTTTTTGTCATCTGTGTGTTTTCGTTTAATGTGTTACTTATCGAATCTAGCAGTTTTTCGTATGTATCTGCACCATTTTCTGTATCTAAATTAAAGCAAGAAAGCATTGCTTTTATAGGACGATAGTTATTGTTTAAAATACTTTTTACAACAAAGAACAACACTACGATTGCACATATAAGTATAATCAGAATAGATGCCTGAACCAAAAACATATTGGAGTCAGTTGTTTTGTCAGAAGCTACGGTTACGATACTCCAGATATGTCCGTTCATAACAATCTCAGAAGAATGTATAACCGAGTTGCTGCTTTTATAGTCAGAAATATGCGCCAGAGTCATAGGCAATGGAGCTTCGTTTGAATGAAGACTGTGACTGACGAGATTACCTTCTTTGTTATAGATATAAATATCACAAAGCTTTTCCATATGTATTTTTTCTAGACCGTTATAAAAATACATCTTGTCGCTTAAAACAACACCAACACAATCATTTTGCGTCTGAGAAATAGGGAATAATAGTGAAAGTGCATCAATTTTGTGCGTAGTTTCAGAATCATAATACATAGAATTGTAAGACATATTTGTACAATCGGTTAAAAGCTTTTTCCATTCTTCGTATAAAATAGTATCTGGTGTTATATAGGTTTCAAAATATGTAGAAGAAGACAAAAAGCCACCCGGAAAGACTATCATATCCTTGCTTTTAATGTACACAAAAACCTCAACAGTATTTTCTGTAAATTCACAGTAAGACCTTAAATCATCAACAAGGCTGTAAGTAGAATCAAGAACATAAAGGTCTGTATTGCCGTAAAGCATAGAGCGCAAATTTTCGTTTTCATTAATTCTTATATAAAGATTATTCATATTGCGCAGGGTATTATTAACATCATCTGTTACGGTTTCGAAGATATAGTCATTAAATTCATCTGAAATCTTTTTTGCAGCAGAAGTGTATATTGTTCCTATTATTGTAATTATAAAAAACATTATACAAATAATAATAACATATGAAAATGCCCACGAGGCAATAATATTCTTTTTAAAGTTTTTTAATGAAAAACGCATAGAATCACTCCTGACTGTTGGATATATAAATACATTATAATAGAACTCATTTTAAAAAACAATAAAATACACATTTTATACTAATTACATTATATCATAAAAAAAGCTACATAGTAAACAGACAAAAACATAATTTTATTGTCAAAAAAGAAAATGAGCAAAAATATGGCAGATTTTTTTAATATAGAATTATTAAATGTAAAATATCTGTGAAAAGGTCTGTAATATGTACAAACTGTCAGTTTACAAAAGTTAATTATAGGTATAAAATTATTATGAAATAATATGAAAGGGATAGATTATAATGAAATTATCAGCTTTAGATTACGCTAAAATTGCGTGTGATACAAGACTACACAATTATTCTTCTGATATAACATTAAGAGACGAAGGTGCTCTTGATTATTGCAACTATCACGATGGAGTTTTTCTATCGGGAATAGAAAGAGTTTATGAGCTTACCGGTGATGAAAAATACTACGACGCAGTAAAAAACTGGATAGACAGATTTGTAGATGCTGATGGAAATCTTTTAAAGGCTAGGCTTAATCAGTTAGATGACCTTATGCCTGTAAGACTTATGATAAAGCTTTATGACAGAACGGGAGATGAGCGCTATAAAAAAGTTCTTGACTATGTAATGGAGCTTTACGAAAACTGGCAAGTAAATGAATACGGCGGTTTTTGGCATAAGAATATTTTCCCGAATCAGATGTGGCTTGATTCTTTGTATATGGCAAGCCCGAATCTTGCTCTTTACGCAAAAAGATTTGGTAAAACCAAATACTTTGATTTAGCATATATGCAAATGAAACTTATGTGGGATAATATGAGAGATAACCGCACAGGTCTTTTATATCATTGCTGGGATGCATCAAAAACAGCAGTCTGGGCAGATAAAATAACCGGCTTAGCACCGGAATTCTGGGGAAGAGCATTGGGCTGGTATGTTGTTACTGCATTCGATTTAGCAAGCTATATGCCTGATGACTACGATAAAAAGCAGGAATTTATAGATAATGGCGTAGCCCTTATTAAATCGATTCTTTTATACAGAGATGAAGAAAGCAAGAAGTGGTTTCAGATTGTAAACAGAACAAACGACCCTGAAAACTGGCTCGAAACATCTTGCTCATGCTTGTTTACATATGCAATCGCAAAAGCTGTAAATGAGGGATATTTACCGAAAGAATATGAAAATATTGCCCATGAATGCTACGAGGGCATTATAAACGATATTAAAATTGAAGACGGAAAAATATGCATTGACGAGGTTTGTGTAGGCACGGGTGTTTTAAGCTACGATAAGTATCTTGCAAGAGCAAGGGTAACAAATGACCTTCATGGTATGGGTGCGTTTGTGCTTATGTGCTCAGAATGTGCTAAAATGGATAAAAAGTAAGTTGATATTATAATCAAAGCATTTTACGAAAGGGATAAAGCTATGAAAGAAATTCGCTTGTTAGGTAAAAAAATAATTCCTGATAAATCACCATTGCTCCTTAAATATAGTCCGTCGGCTGATTGGCTTGATTACTGGACGCCCAAAAGTGGTAATTGGGAATGTGACGGAGAATGGCTGATAGGGATAGAACCCGAAAATAAAGGTGGTATACTTTACAGCAAAGAGTGTTATGACGAAGATGTTATGATGAGCTTTACTATAACAACACAAGCTCCTACAACCCGAGACCTTAATGCAGTATTCTGCTCAACATGGGACGATGAGAAAGATTATCTTGGACCATCTTACATATGCGGTCTTAATGGTTGGTATGAACATAAATGCGGTATTGAAAAATCTCATTGCGGTGACGATGATATAGCATCGCTTACTCAAGCTTATAAATATGTTCCGGGTACTGAGGTAAGAATGATAGTCGGTGCAATTAACGGACACACATTTATGGTTGTTGACGATGAGGTCATTACCGAGATGATGGACTCAAAGCCTCTTACAAAAGGTCATATAGGTTTTTCTGCGTATTGTACAATCTTAAAAATTAAGGATATAGAAATAAGAAAAATATATTGGGAAAAGTTTACCCAAAAGTACACACCTGAGTTTAAATTAAATTGATTAGGAGTGGTATATGTGAAAAAAAGAAAAATGATTCAGGGGATATCAGTATGTAACCCTTTCGATATAAAGAGAGATTATTTATTGTATACAGTAGACTATGCAATAAAGCATAAATTTGACCATATACAGTTTATAGGTCCTATACATAATCCTGTAAAAGGTAATATTGATGGCATGACTATTTATCGTAAATATGAACAATTTAACGATTCAAAAAACATAGAGTTCGTAAAGGAAACTATGGAATATGTAAACGAAGCATGTCAAAAAGCACATGCAGCAGGAGTAAAAACATATGTATGGCATCATGAACTTGAAGTGCCTCCGAACTTTATGGAGGTATATCCGCAAATATGTAACGTTACCGGAGATGCAGAGGTAACACACCCCATCATTCGTGATTTTTTAGAAAACAAGCTAATGGACTTTTTCTATGAATATCCTTTGATAGATGGTATTATTTTAACATTACATGAAACAAGAATACCGCTTCTAAAGCTTCAAAATCAGAAACTTGACAAAAAAGACCGTGTAAAATATGTAACCCAGATACTATATGATACTTGCAAAAAATTAGGCAAAGAACTTATCGTTCGTACCTTTGCGAGTATTGATGAAGACTACGAAATGATGCTTAATGCATATGAAGAGATTTCATCAGAGCTATTGGTTATGGATAAGTGGACACAGTTTGACTGGAGCCTTACACTGCCACATAACCGCTTCTTTAAAAAGGTTAAAAACAATCCTCTTTTTGTTGAAACAGATATTTTTGGAGAATTTTTCGGTAAGGGCCAATTGCCGCTTATGTTAAAGCAGCATATTGAAGAAAAGTTTGAATATTGCGAAAGCTTTAATCCGGTAGGATATGTATCGCGTGTTGACCGAGGACAGCAGCATCCGTTTGGCAGCGTAAATGAGGTAAATATACGCATTATGAATGCCTGGATGAAAAACGAAGATGTTGACAGCTCAATTTTAAGCTTTTTTAACGAAAAGTATCCCAATGCAGCAGAAGAAGTAAAAGAGCTTATGGAACCCACAGAAGAAATACTTCGTAAGATTATATATCTTAAAGGATATTTATTCAGTGAACTCAGTGCGTTTCCGACGCTTAATCACTCTAAAAACCATTTTTATTTT
>JAFQAG010000112.1 GCA_017416985.1 Clostridia bacterium | reverse complement strand
CGGCATCTATACCGCTTGAGCTTAACTATGCAAAGGGGCAAGAAGGCTATGTCACAAGAGCAGCAATGGTTATGCTTTATAACCTTATGATGCTTTCAGAAGACTCATATTTAAGAGTTTATAATTTAAAAACAAATATCTATCCATTAACCGGTGGTATGTTTGTTTTTAATGATTATCAGATTGCGTATTCTATGATAGCAGACTACCTTGATACACAAACAAAAGAAATTTTGTTTCAGGGTTTATTGCTTATAAACGATAAACAAGGAGATTATAGAGGTCAGGGTGTAACCAATCAGGGAATGTTCCATATGTCCTCTAATTTACATATATATAATTTGACTGGTATCGAAAGATATCACAACACATTTAAAAGACAGCTAAGAGCAAACTTAGACAGAACACACGAAGATTACGGTGTGGCATCTGCAGGATATTTTATCGAGCTTGCAGGCTGCGACGGCAGCTATGAATATATGAACAGATGCGAATTTTATCATATGTATAATTCATATAAAAAGACAAAAAATGCTGACCAAAAGTTGCTTGCAGATTTTAAATCGGCAGTTGAAAAAACATTAAAATTCGAATCGTATTTTTGCGCACCGCAACCAATTGAAACAACTGTTGAGGGTAATGTTATTGCACCTAATAGCTTTGTTACACGAAATCCTAATTCGAACTTCGGCGGTGGAGGGAATCCAAGCTACGAACAGCTTTTCCACGAATTTTCTATTGCGGCAAGAAGAATGCAGGTGTTTGACGGACGTAACAAAAACGAAAATTCAAGTATGCTTGGAAAATACGGAGCAACGGCAGCACCACACCATATAAATAATGAAGAATGGGCGCTTGCTCATATTAATTCTTGCTATAAAAGCTACGAAAACGCTTATAAAAACACATATTCAGATGTTTTTCCGTTCTATACATATGATGCATATCAGGCAAACAGCTTTGCCGAGCCTGAATTGCTTCCGTGCGAGTATGATGACGGAACGATTTTTGAAGAAGAAGGCTTTATAGGCCTAAAGCATAACGGAATTTATATTTGCAGCTTTTATGGCACAGAAGAGTTCAGAGGGTCTTATGCAAGAAATTATGCTTATATGGGTGGCGGTCCTACAAGCGTATGGTCAGAGCAGACAGGCGTTACCTTATCATCGCAAAGACATTTATCAAATTACGATATGCCACAAACTCCTGATGATATAGTATCCAGCTGTATGTATGGCTATGATAAAAACGGCAACTTTTTGTTCAGCGGCAAAGAGGGTGACTTTTCAGGCGGTAGTGCAAAAGCCTCAGAGTGCAATACATTAACCTGGCTTGAATACGGCAAAAGCTTTAGAATAGATGGAAAGCTCCATAATTCAGATAAAACGGCAAGCTGGAAATATACACTTGATGAAGAGGGGATTTTAGTAAAAGCAAAAATGTTCCCGTATTTAGATGGTGATGAGTTCTGGGTTAATCTTCCTATAACAGTAAAAGATGCAAAGCTTTCAGTTAGTTCTGAGGGCAATGTGCTTACGGCGATATACAACAATGACGAAAACCGTTTTATGACATATTCATGGGACGAAAATACCCAAGCAGAGTTTTTAGATACCGAAACAAAAAATAAGGTTAAAAGATTAAGAATAAAGCTTGATGAAAACGGTGAGGCAACATTCAGAATATCGGCAACAAAGCCAGATTTGCAGATGCTTGATACAGCGGTTTATACATATTCTGACGGTGGTTTTGCTAAAACTGAAGAATTAGAAAAAGATAAGCTAAACACTATTTCGGTAAAATTAAGAAACAACACACAAACTGCAAAAACAGTATGCTTAGTAGTAGGTGTTTATGATGTAAATAACAAAATGACAAATGTTATATATACTCAAAAAGAATTGGAGCCGAATGTAAAAGAAAATATAGCAACAGGTGTTACAATTGGCGATAATGATGCAAAAATATCAGTTATGATATTTGAAAAATTAGGTCTTTTAAGACCACAGTTTAAAGCGATTGTAAAGAATGTAAGACAGGAGGGTTAAGGGTGAAAATATTTATAACAATGCCCAAAGGAAGTATAAAAGATACATTTATAACAAAACGTTCGCTTGAAGCACTTAAAAATTTAGGTGAGGTGGTTGAAAATCCGCTCGATAGACAGCTTAGCGAAGATGAGATAATCAATATGCACTCAGATTCAGACATCTTACTTACTGGGTGGGGGACTGAAAACTTGGGAAAAAAGATATTATCTGAAATGCCCAATCTTAAAATGATTGCATATACAGGCGGTTCAATATCAGGTGTTGTTACTGATGAAGTTTTTGAAAAAGGTATAGCTGTTACATCGGGCAATAATGTTTTTGCAAAATCAGTAGCAGAAGGGTGTTTATCATATACTCTGTGCGCCTTAAGACGACTTGAGTTTTATATGAAAATGGTTCGTGACGGAGACTGGCACGACGGAACATTCTATAACCGAGGGCTTATAGGTAAAAAGGTTGGTCTAGTCGGCTTCGGAACGATTGCAAAATATTATGCCGAGCTCTTAAGATGGTTTGATGTAGAACTTTTAATTTATTCTAGCTATCTTACAGATGAAGAGGCTGCAAAATACGGTGCAAGATGCGCATCGTTAGAAGAAATATTTAAAACCTGTGATGTAGTATCAATCCACTCAGCACTAAACGAGAAAAACAAAGGTCTTGTAAGCCGCAAGTTGATGGAAATGCTTAGGTCAGATGCACTTTTGGTAAATACTTCTCGTGGTGAGATAGTAGACGAGGCGGCAATGGAGGAGCTTTTAGCTGATAATCGCTTTTTTGCGGCGCTTGATGTTTTTTCTAAAGAGCCTATACCGCCGGAAAGTAAGCTAAGAGAGCTTGAAAATGTTATACTTATTCCACATATGGGCGGACCAACAATTGATATGAGAGAGCAAGTTACACTGGCTTTGGCAAAGGATATAGAAAGATTTTTTAAAGGTCAGAGGTTAGAACATCAGGTTAATAGTCAAAATTTAAAATATGGGTCTAAAAAGTTAGGCTAAGAATCAGGAGTGAAAAAAATGAAATTTTTTAAAGATTTAAAGAAAAGTGCGCCGCTTCTTATAATGATGCTGCCGGTTGTAGTGTATTATCTTTTATTTAACTATCTGCCTATGTTCGGTACGCTGATAGCGTTTAAGAATTTTAACTACGTAGACGGATTTTTCAAAAGTCCCTGGGTTGGGCTTAAAAACTTTGAATTTTTATTCCAGAGTGCAGATGCTTTTATAATTACAAGAAACACCTTGCTTTATAATTTAGTTTTTATATTTTTAGGAATGTTTTTATCAATCTGTCTGGCTATTACATACGATTTGCTTGGCAGAAGCAAGTTAAACAGAGTTAACCAGACACTTGCAATGTTTCCTCACTTTATTTCGTGGGTAATTGCAACATATTTTGTAACAGCACTGTTAGATATCGACAAGGGTGTTTTAAACCGCATAATAACAACATTTGGCGGCGAGCCTATTGAATGGTACTCAGAGTCTACGTACTGGCCGATTATTATAGTAGTATGTTATATATGGAAAACTATCGGTTATAACTCAATTATATACTATTCTAACATTAAAGGCTTTGATATTGAATATTACGAGGCTGCAAGAATCGACGGAGCATCGTGGTTTCAGCAGATTATTTACATAACATTCCCGCTCCTTAAATCTATTGCGATTATTATGGGTATTTTAGCAATAGGAAGTGCCTTCTATTCAGACTTCGGTTTGTTCTATCTCGTACCGAAAAATTCAGGTGCACTTTATAATGTTACAAGCACTATCGATACCTATGTATATAACGGTTTGCGTCAAGGTGGAAACCTGGGTATGACAACGGCTACCGGCTTGTATCAGTCGCTTGTGGGCTTTGCGCTGGTAATTACAACAAATGCAATTGTCAGAAAAGTTTCACCTGAAAACGCACTGTTTTAAGGTATTTTAAAGGAGGGAAGAACAATGTTAAAAACTGAAAAATTTAAACCAACTAAAAAAATTAAAAAAGATGAGCTTGCGGTTGCAGTTACCGGAGTACCACTTTGGGTTAAAATAATATTGTATGTTATAACAACGGGACTTGCAATTTCAACACTAATACCGTTACTTTTAACGGTTTCAATATCTTTAATGGATGCGGACGCATTGGCAACTCATGGCTATACGCTGTTTCCGAAAGAAATCAGCTTTGAGGCATATAAGTACATATTAAACAATGGTGCAAAAATCTGGCGTTCGTACGGAGTTACAATTTTTGTTACTATTTCAGGAACAATTTTAGGATTAGCAATGATGACCTTGTATGCATATGCAATTTCAAGAAAATATTTTCCGTGGAGAAACACATTTACATTTTTCATATTTTTCACTATGCTGTTTAATGGCGGTACAGTGCCATCATACATTGTAATCACTCAGATTTTACACTTGCAGGATAAAATATGGGTACTTATTTTATGCGGATGCTTATCAACAATGTATATTCTCATTATGAGAACATATATGCAAACATCTATACCTGATGCGGTCGTAGAGTCTGCTAAAATTGACGGAGCAGGAGAGTTCTTGTGCTACTATAAAATTGTTCTGCCTATGGCAGTTCCTACAATCGCCACAATTGCGTTATTTTTAGCAATTGCATACTGGAACGCCTGGTATCCGGGATTTTTATACATCCTGCAGAACGAAGATATAGTGCCGATTCAGTTACTTTTAAAACGAATCGAAAATCAGGTTCAGTTCTTAAACAGCAATGCAAGCTCGTTAAGCTATGCTGAAAGCGAAAAATTAAGACAGTCACTTCCGAGTGATGCGGTAAAAATGTGTCTTGTAGTTATGATTGCATTGCCAATTTTGATTGCTTATCCGTTCTTCCAGAGATTCTTTATCCGAGGAATAACAATCGGCGCAGTAAAAGGTTAATGTTTGAGAGTTTAAGCGTGGCTTAATTCTCATTAAATAAATTAAAAAAACAGGAGGAAGAAAAAATGAAAACAAAAAGAGTTTTATTAGCACTTTTAGCCGGTTTGCTTGTTATAAGCTCTACTGGCTGTGGCAACGGCGAAAAACAAACTGCTTCTGACAATGGAGCATACAACATTGTGTGGTACAATGGCTTTTCACCCAGCGACGATAATGATATGGTATTCGAAGCTATAAGCCAGAAAACAATGGAAAAAATTAATGCAACAGTAACAGCTGTGCCAATTCAGAGCGCAGACTATGCAGAAAAAATTAAAATGTTAATTGCTGCAAATGAAAAAATGGATTTATTGTTTATGTCAAGAACTAACGGTTATGTAACCTTAGCAGCACAAAAGGCATTTTTGCCGGTTGATGATCTTTTAAAATCTCATGGACAGGATATTTTAAATCTTATCCCTGACCACATCTTTGATGGTGCAAAATATCAAGGCAAAATCTATGCTGTTCCGGTGTTAAAAGACTGGCCGCACGAGCCTGTTTTAAGATACAACACAATGATGGCTGAAAAGTACAATTTTGATATGGAATCAGTTAAATCTTTAGCGGATTTGACACCAATGCTTCAGACTATCAAAGACAATGAGCCAGACTGGCTTCCTATTTTAAACAGAGGTGATTCACCGTTGTTTAAACTCCTGCCGTTTGAAAATATCTCAGGCAGCAGCATCGCCGGCTTTAAGCTTGATGATTACAGCAAAATAGTCAATAAATTTGATACAGACGAAGCGAGAGAATACTTTAAATTAATGCGTGATTGGTATCAGAAGGGCTTTATCAAAAAAGATGCAGCAACTGCAACCAATGACACAGAATGGTATCAGTCAGGTAAATTCTTTGCAGCATATTCTGAAAGTCTTCCGTACTTAGAAGACCAGATTAACTTAAATGTAGCAGAGCATAAGTTAACAAAATTCCTGCACGGATTAGTACCTCCTCAGCTCGGCACATTCGACGTTCAGGGATGTATGAATTCTATTTCTGCATTATCTAAAAATCCTGAAAAGACAATGGAATTTTTAAATCTGTTATATACAGACAAAGAAATCAAAAATATGGTTAACTTAGGTATCGAAGGCAAACACTATGTTGCAGTAGGTGAAAATCAGTATGATTTCCCTGAAGGTGTTACTAAATCTTCTGAAACAGGTTACGATGGTGTTGGATATGAATCAATGGTAGGTAACCGTTTCTTATCAAGAATCCGTGTAGGAATCGCGGAAGATATCTGGGAAAAATATAAGGAATTTAACGAAAGCGCACTTGTTTCTGAGGCTTTAGGCTTTGTGTTTGACGCAGCTCCTGTTATTAATGAAATTACAGCTTTAGAGAATGTTTACAGCGAATATATGCCGTCACTCTTAGTTGGCGCAGTAGATCCTGATGAGGTTCTGCCGAAAGCACTTGAAAAGATGAAGGTTGCCGGTATTGATAAAGTTTTAGAAGAAATGAACAATCAGTATCAGGCTTGGAAAGCAAATAAATAATAACCGGGAGAACAAAAATGATAATAAACAAACCACCTATGGGATGGAACTCGTGGAATACATTCGGTGCAGAAATAAATGAAGAGCTTATTATGGAAATGGCAGATAAAATCGTAGAGCTCGGATATAAAGATGCAGGATATGATTATATCATTATAGACGACTGCTGGTCAGAAATGCAACGAAACGAAAATGGTGAATTGGTTTGTGATAAGAAAAAATTCCCTCACGGAATGAAATATATAAGCGACTATATTCACTCAAAAGGCTTAAAGTTTGGTATGTATACCTGCGTAGGTGTAAAAACCTGCGCAGGATATCCATCAAGCTTTGGATACGAATTTATCGATGCCAAAACCTTTGCAAGCTGGGAAATTGATTATTTAAAATGCGATTTTGGATATTTTCCGTTTAATGCAGATTGCAAGCAGATTTATAAAACTATGGCTATGGCACTTCAGAACAGCGGCAGAGATATTTTGTTCTCTGCGTGCAACTGGGGCAGACATGACTCGGTTAAATGGATGAATTCTATCGGTGCTCATACATACCGCTCAACAGGAGATATTTTTGACAGCTTTACGTCGTTTAGAGATATCTTTGTAAGTCAGGTTAAAAATCTGCCTTATACCTCAATCGGAAGCTATAACGATATGGATATGCTTATCGTTGGTATGAACGGCAAAGGAAATGTGGCTCAGGGCGGATGCACAGAGGAAGAATATAAATCACACTTTGCGTTGTGGTGCTTATTCCAGTCGCCGTTAATCATCGGAGCAGATATAAGAAACTTAGATGATTTCAGTAAAAATCTTTTGCTTAACAAAGAACTTATAAAAATTAATCAGGACAGCGCTGCAAGACCGTGCCAGTTGGTATATGATGCAAATGGAATATGGTACAGCTTTATTAAAGAACTTTCAGACGGCGACTATATTTTAGCATATTTTAATGCCAGTGACGAAGAAACACAGGGACAGATTTTCTTCTATGACATTGGTTTACCTGTGTACAGCAAAGTGGGACTTAAAATGACAGACTTGTTTACCGGTGAAAGCTTGGGTGTAGTTACAGAAAGCTATACGCCAACCTTAGCACCACATTGTTGCAAAATTTACAGAGCAAAATTTGTTGATTTGCCGTAATAGCGAACATAAAATTAATGCTAAGAGGCGGCTTTTGTCGCCTCTTTTTATTTCTAATTTTTTGCGGGGGGATATAACATTGGATTTTATAATTACAGATTTTAAAGGAAATACTAACGAACAGTTCGCTCAGGCTATAGATGCGCTTAAAAATAATCCAGGTTCTACGCTTTTCATTCCTGCGGGAGAGTACATATTAACAAGCGAAGAGGGACAAAAATTACAAAAAAGATTAATGGATGGTGAATTCGGATTTAATCCGCACTTAAAGCTATTTAACTATCATTTTGAATATCCAAATCCTCTTTTGGATTTGTGCGGAATGAAAGATATTACCATAAAAGGCGATAATGCGAAAATAATTTGCGATGGTTTTACCCGCATTTTATATATACATAATTCAGAAAATATTACAATTGAAGGTATTACCTTTGATTATTTCCGCAGACCTTATACAAGTGGAAAAATAGTAAGAATAGATGAAGAAAGCTATGATTTTAAGGCTGATGATACAAGACTTTTAAGCGAAAATTCTCCGGCGCCAAGAGCGCTTGTTTACGATTTAGAAAAACAATGCTTTGGAGATTTTCAGAATTCTCCGGTTGTAAGCTCAGAAAAGCTTGAAAAAATATCTGACGATACTTTTCGTATAAGAAGAAAGGTAGACAAAAAATATTTAAATGCTCCTACGGCAATTCAGCATACGTGGCATACAGTTTCCGCTGTGGGAATATATGAAGCCAAGAACATACATCTTGCGCAAGTTACGGTGCTATGTGCATTTGGAATGGGTATAGTAGGACAAAATTCAGAAAATATATACCTTGATAAGTGTGCAGTAAAACCGGCAGAAAATACGTATTTTTCAACTAACACAGATTCTACACACTTTGCTGCTTTAAGCGGAGTTTTAGAATGCACAGACTGCCATTTTGAAGGCTCCGGTGATGACGGAATAAATGTTCATGGTTATTACGAAACAATTTTATCACATGGTGGCAACTGTGCCGAAACACGTTTTACAAGATACTGTACGCATGGTGTTATACAAACATATCCCAGATGCGGTGATACGTTAGAATTGCTTGACCCTATCACACTAGAACAACGAGATGTGTTTAAGGTAATAAAAGTTCAGGTAGACAGAAAAAGAGTGACAACCTTTTTAGAGCTTGACCACGAAATTCCTAAAAATGTAACAGGTTGGTATTTTTGTAATCTTACGCAAGTTCCGGCGGTTAAATTAAGTGGCTGTACAATTAAAAATGTTATTGCAACAGGTGCGTGCTTAAGAACAAAAAATTCTGTTATTGAAAACTGCCGTATCGAAAACAGCTCATTGGCGGCAATTAAGGTGGCAGTAGAACCTACCTGGTTAGAGAGCGGAACAAGCGAAAATATAACTATTAAAAATAATGTAATAATTGATTGTGGCAATCCACCATTTTTTCATTTTTGTGAAACCAGTGGAATATGGATATATTTAGAAACCGAAAGACAATTACCGCTACACAAAAACATAAGAATTGAAAATAACAAAATCACAGCTTGCGAAAATCAGATAGCAATGGACATATCCTGTGTTGACGGTTTATGTGTAAAGAATAATAACGCTGACAAAATAAAAATAGCAAATTGCATTAATGTTGATGCAGATATTTAGTGCAATAAAATCTAAGAAATATCCAATTGTTTAAATTAAGCATTGGTGTTATGATTATGTTGAAAACTAAAACAACAAATACGGAAGGTGTCAAATTATGAAAAAGCTAAAAATCGGCATAATTGGTCTGGGTGGTCGTGGCAGAGGACTTTCTATTAATATAGTAGATATGGACGATGTTGAAGTTGTTGCCGTTTGCGACGAATATGAAGACAGAGTAGAACATATGCAAAACTATGTAAAAGAGCATATGGGTAACACTCCGATAGGTACCAAAGATTATAAAGAAGTGTTAGCAATTGATGAAATTGAGGCAGTTATAATCAGTACCTCATGGGAGGCGCATGTAGAAATAGCGGTAGCTGCAATGCGTGCCGGAAAATATGTAGGCATGGAAGTTGGTGGCGCTTATGCTATTGAAGACTGCTGGAAGTTGGTAAGGACCAGTGAAGAAACAGGTGTGCCGTGTATGCTGTTGGAAAATTGTTGCTATGGTCAGATGGAAATGATGTGTTTAAATTTGTTAGACCAGGGGCTTTTGGGCGAAATTGTACACTGCGAGGGTGGATATCATCACGACCTGCGTGAAGAAATTATAAATGGCAACGAAAAACGTCATTACCGTCTTCGTAATTACATAATGCGTTGCTGTGAAAACTATCCGACGCATCAGTTAGGGCCGATTTGTAAGCTTTTAAACATAAATAACGGAAACAGAATGGTATCTTTAATTTCTGTTGCATCTAAATCAGCAAGCCTTCGTGAATATGCGGCTAAAAAGAGGGGAGCAGATGACCCACTTGCAAATATTCAGTACGCACAGGGGGACGTGGTAACTACTATTATCCGTTGTGCAGGTGGCGAAACAATTACATTGACACTTGACACAACACTTCCTCGTGTTTATTCAAGAGGTCTTATAGTAAGCGGTACGCAGGGCTGTTATCACGAGGATAACCATTCACTTTATCTTGATATAAATGAGGGAAAATATACCGGTGATGAATTTAATGGCAAAGCGCCCGGGAACGCATATGAATGTGCAGAACTTTATAATCATCCGCTTTGGAAGCAATATCTAAAAGATGGTGTAAAATACGGACACGACGGCATGGATTATCTTATGCTCCGTGCGTTCTTTGAAAGTGTAGCAGCTAAAGTTGACCCTCCGATTGATGTTTATGATGCGGCGGCGTGGATGAGCATAAGCTCATTGTCAGAGGATTCTATTGCTATGGGAGGCTTGCCTGTTCCGGTTCCTGATTTTACAAGCGGCAAATGGATTAAACCAAAGGCGAAAAAATATGTAGAAAAATACAGACTTGATATAATTCCTGAAGAAATTGACTGATGTAAAGCTCGTTGTAGCGGGAGGGTTTTATGTTTACACATAAATTTTTTGAAAAGGGTAATGATGCGAAATGCTTTTTTCGTGGTTATGGTTCTTTTGGTGAGATAAACGGAGAACTTAACAGAAACGAACAAGAACTGTATCACGAAACAGATGATTATAAAATTAATTGCACGTATAAGCAGGATAAATATGGCGTAATATCACGAAAAGACAGCTTTACCAATAAATCAAATAAGCCGCTTGAAGTTAACTGCTTAAAATCCCGATTTGTTTTTGAGGGCGGAGAATATCAGGTATACACACAGTTTAATAACTGGCAGACCGAAAGCATGGGCAATTGGCAGCCTCTGGTTACATCTGTATCTGCTGTTGGTGGCAGTTCGAGAACAACTCAGGATGCCACGCCGTTTATGGTTTTGTGGAGTGAACAGGCGCAGCGAGGGGTGGCTTTTTGCCTGGTTCCTGATTCTGCGTGGGAAATAAAAGTGACTAAGGCAGGTTATTACAGCAAATATACCAAGGTTATAGTAGAACTTGGTATTTTAGATTATAATTTTGATATGGTACTAAATCCGAGTGAAACAATAAATATGCCCGAGATTATTTGCTACGAGATAAGAAATAAAGTGCATATGGGTTGCTATAAGCTGCACAATTATTTACATAATAATTATCCCAGACGACAGATGCCGGTAATTTATAATACATGGATGTATCGATTTGACCATATTACCTATGAAAATCTGTCAAAGCAGATTAGTCTTGCTGCCAATATTGGTGCAGAGTATTATGTTATAGACGCAGGTTGGTTCGGAAAAGGTGCAGATTGGTCAAATTCAGTAGGTGATTGGTCTGAAAATACCACGGGAGCACTGTGCGGAAGAATGATTGATATAGCAAACGAGGTGCGTGCTGCAGGAATGAAATTCGGTCTTTGGCTAGAGCCAGAAAGAGCAACGCCAGAGTCTGATTCAGTAAAAGAGCATCCCGAGTACTACATTCCGGGCGATGTCGAGTCAGAATACTGTTTTTTAGATTTTGCAAACAGCGAAGCAAGAGAGTGGATGCTTAGCGTTATATTTGATTTAATAGAAAAATACGGAATCGAATACATAAAGGATGACTATAATGCAGATATGTACTTTGATGTGCATCATACGGCGTTTTTAAAATATCATCAGGGACACGCAATATTCATTAAGGCTATAAGAGAAAAATATCCTGATATATACATCACCAGTTGCGCATCGGGCGGAGAGCGAATGGAGATTGGAAACTACATTAAGTTTGACAGCTTTTGGCCCAGTGATAACGAAAGTCCGTATGATGAAATGAGAATTTATAAAGAAACAATTTTAAGATTGCCTCCTCAGGCTATGGAGCGTTGGGTGGCAGTACATTCACTTAAGGGACTTGAACATTTTTACGAGCCTTTTGGTGGCTCTAAAGACAAAATGGTTGCCTGCGGTGATGCAATATGGCAAAATGTTGTAGGTGTACAACCAAGCTTTATGGAGGGCTATATGACCTGTGGCCCGATAGGAATTTCGTGCAATTTAGAGCTTTTATCAGACGAAGCCTTTGCACATTTTAAAGAATACATTGAAAAAATCAAAAAAGACCGTGATTTCTGGAAGAGCGCTGTTGCAAGAATCATTTGCGATACACCTACAATTACAACTTATCAGTACAGCGATATGGAGCTTTCTAAAATTGTAATTCAGATGTTTACGCACAAAACACAGCAAGACCATTTTGCTGTCTATCCCGAGGTGTGCGAGAATAAGAACTATATTCTTAACGGAGATACGGTTATCAGCGGAAAAGAAATTGCTGAGCAGGGCATAGACCTTTCTACGCCTGAATGGCATGATAATTGGAACGAGATGCTACAGATTGAGTTAGAAGCAGTATAATAGAATTTGATTCTGATGGATTGAATAATACGGAAATATCAGTAGCGGAAAAAGTGCCGAGGTTTTATATAAAGGTTATAAGTGTCAATATTCAACAAATGGCATTATAAAAAGCAAAAATAAATATATGAAATAGAAACGGACATTTAAGAGCAATGTCAGCAAGTGACAAGAATAATGTTTCTCTAAAAATGGAAATTGTTCAGTTATAAATAATGATGTGCTGATTTTAATAGGGTATAAGGTTTAGAAAGTGTAGAACGGAGGAGTAACAAAATGGCTTTTTACATGGAAGAAATGAGCGTTCGTGATTTAGAGCGTGCAATGGAAAAAACAAGTACAGTAATCATACCTGTAGGGGTTGTTGAACAGCACGGCTATCATCTGCCACTGAGTACAGATATGCACAATTCGGTTCAGCTTACCCGCAAGGCAGGTGACAGATTAAACGCAGTGGTTGCGCCGATTTTACCTTATTGTTTTTCGGGTGGTACGCTTTTAGGAACAGTAAATGTTAGCCCGAATACCTTTGGCTTAATGATTTCTGAAATCTGTTCAGAGTTCGTACGTATGGGCTTTAAAAATATAATCGTTCTTTTAGGACACGCAGGAACAGATAATAAAGCTGCACTTAAAAACACTCTTCAGATGCTTTTGCGCAGAGATGAAGAGTTAGCTAAAAAAATTACATTATCTTTAGTTGAGTGTTGGGATTTATCTCAAACTTGGCTCGACGGCTTTGCAATGCTACCTGAGCATGATTTTCATGCAGGTATGATAGAAACATCTTTAATGATGTACTGGAAGCCTGAGCTTGTACAGGATGAGATTGTAATGGATGATGAATATACATCAAAAATGATGCGTACAGACCAGGATTGGTTTGAAAAAAGAGAAAAGCCGATTGACCATCCGTTTATTGTAGAAAAGGTAGGTCAGCGTGACGAGATTAAAGTAGGCGTTATGGGATTCCCTGAACGTGCAACTCGTGAGCTGGGTGAAAAGGTTTGTAACGAAATGGTAGAAGGCTTGATTGAATATGTAGATATGCTGGAAAATAACAGCAAATGCAAGTGAAATTAAGGCACTGCGGCATTAAGCCGCAGTGCCTTTTGTTATAATATTATTTAAAAGAACGGCAATCACCTGGCAGTCGGTTATAGTGTTGCTTAAAGGCTCGAATGAAACTGTTACTGTCAGAAAAACCGCAGGATGTGGCTATTTTATTTACTGTGTCATTGGTGTGATACAGCATATATGCAGCATTTTTTAGTCGTACAGAGGTAAGGTATTGCTTGGGCGAAAAGCCGGTTAGTTCTTTAAATTTATGCGATAAATAACAGCTGCTTATCAAAAAACGTTTGCTTATTTCGGCAATCTTTATTTCTTGGTT
>JAFQAG010000009.1 GCA_017416985.1 Clostridia bacterium | reverse complement strand
TGCTCAAGCGGCAAAAGAAACGAATTATGGCAAATATACAGGTAATGTAGTTCCTGAGCAGAACAACTGGGCAGGGATAAAAACAAAAAGCGCAAGCGGTGACAAAACCGAAGACCACGAAAGCTTTGCATCAGCAGATGACGGGGTGCGTGCACATTTTAATCATATGGCAGCATATTTAGGCGCAAGCACAAGCGGACAAACTCACGACAGATACGAAGTAGTTATGACTGCTGCCTGGGCAGGCAGTATTAAATATGTAGAAGAGCTTGGCGGACATTGGGCACCTGCGGCATCTTACGGATATGATATAGTTGAAAAGTATCTTGCGCCGATGGAAAGTACAGTTGTATCAGGCTGATTATATTTAGATGCAGAATTAACAAACGGAACAAAAGCAAGCACAGCTTGCTTTTGGTTACCCGAAGGCGTATATTTATACGTCGAGCGGTGACGTTTGTTTATAGTTTAAAGGCAATAAAAAATAAGAACTTCGCAAACAATTTGCGAAGTTCTTACTTATTATTTATTACTATTTTAAATTCATTTTTCTTTTGCTTTATACATTCTTTGCCTTTAAACGCTCTGCGCTAAATATAACGGCCACTATTATTCCTGCTGACCTTTTAACATCTCACTCTGATGTGTTGTTACCAGCGCATCAATAAGCTCGTTTAAGTCACCATTTAAAATACTTTCAAGTCGGTGAAGGGTAAGACCGATTCTGTGGTCTGTTACACGCCCCTGAGGAAAGTTATAGGTACGGATACGCTCACTTCTGTCACCTGTTCCTACCTGACTCTTTCTTTCTTGTGCAATTTCTTCGTGCTGTTGGCTCTGCAGGAGCTCATAAAGACGGGAACGCAAAATTTTCATACCCTTTTCTTTATTTTTAAGCTGAGATTTTTCGTCCTGACACGAAACAACTAAGCCAGTAGGCAAGTGTGTGATTCATACAGCCGAGACAGTTGTGTTAACGCACTGACCGCCGGGGCCGCCTGCACGGAAAACATCTATTCTTAAATCGTTCTGGTTAATTTCAACCTCAACCTCTTCAACCTCTGGCAAAACTGCAACCGTTACGGTAGAGGTATGTATTCTGCCACCCGACTCGGTAGACGGAATACGCTGAACACGGTGAACACCGCTTTCAAATTTTAATCTTGAATATGCACCCTGCCCCTCGATACTGAAGGATATTTCTTTATATCCGCCAAGCTCGGTGGCATTTGAGTTCATAATGTCAACCTTCCAGCGATTAGCCTCGGCATACATTGAATACATACGGAATAAATCACCCGCAAACAATGCCGCCTCGTCACCGCCTGCACCACCTCTGATTTCGACAATAACGTTTTTGTCATCGTTGGGGTCTTTAGGAAGCAACAATATTTTAAGCTCGTCATTAATTTTTTCAAGAGTTTTTTTACATTCGGCAATCTCTTCTTCTGCCATTTCTCTTAATTCTTTGTCAAGCTCAGAATCAGAAAGCATTGCCTCTGAATCTTCCATATCCTGCATAAGCTTTTTGTATTCGCGATATTTTTCAACAATCGGTGTAATATCCGACTGCTCTTTGCACAGCTTGCGGAATTTATCCTGGTCTGCTATAACAGCAGGGTCGCTGATTTGTTCAGACAACTCGTTATAACGCTCTTCAATAAATGATAATTTTTCAAACATATAAAATAAGCTCCTCTTTATGATTCAATACATAATATGCTAACATTTCCAACACATCGTTTAATTTTATCATATCTAGAAAAAAAAAGCAACGAAAACCTTAAATTTATTAGTTTAAAACTATTGCTTTAAAAATTTTTCAAAAAAAACTCTTTACAACGAACAAATTTTGTAGTAATGTATATAATAGTTTTCGAAAATCTTCCTATATAATAGCAAATTTATTTTTAAAGGAGTATTACTATGACAGAGCTTAAATACTGGCTGTGGCTTTCGCTTGCCTTATATCAGAACAGCCATAAAATGACCTCTTTATTAGAAAAATTTGATACACCTTTAGATATTTACAATGCAGATAAGGATGATTTTCGTCAGATTGAAAACATTACAATAAAGAACATTGAACGTCTTTGTGACAAGCGGCTTATATTTGCAGAGCAAGTTATGGACGAATGCAGAAAAAAGGGCATAAGAATTATGACCTTTGACAGCGAGTATTATCCTAAGCTTTTAGCAAATATTTTTGACCCGCCTTATGTTTTGTATGTTAAAAGCCGAAACAGAATTGATTTAAACAACGAGCTTACTGTTGCGGTTGTCGGAACAAGAACTATGAGTGATTATGGTCGTGATACGGCTTTAAAAATTGGTAGTGACCTTGCATCGGCAGGCGTAACTGTTGTTAGCGGAATGGCTCGTGGAATTGATGGCGCTGCGCTTTCGGGCGCACTTTCAGCAGGAGGAAAAACCGTTGCGGTTTTAGGCTGTGGTGTAGATATTGCCTATCCTCCGGAGCACGGCGCAATGATGCAGAAAATTGCCGAAACAGGAATGGTTATATCTGAATATCCGCCCGGATCACCACCTCTTCCAAATCATTTTCCGGTTCGCAACCGTATAATAAGCGGTCTTTCTTCAGGAACGGTGGTTGTTGAATCTGCTGAGACAGGCGGCTCGCTTATTACGGCAAGTCAAGCCCTAGAGCAAGGACGTGACGTTTTTGCTGTTCCCGGTATGGTAACCGAGTTAAAGTCAGACGGAACAAACGAGTTAATTCGTCAGGGTGCACACCTTGTATCTTCGGCACTCGATATTATTTCTGAATATCAGAGCGAATATGTAAATATTTTTGAAAAAGCGATGCAAACTGAACAGGTAAGAACACAAACAGAACCTGCCATCGTAAAAAAAGTTGTCAGCAAAATCCCTGCGCCTGAGCTTCCTTCTGTGGATAACAACTTATACAAGGAACTTCCTGACAACGAAAAACGTATTATAGATTGTATATCGCTTACACCGACGCATGTTGACACACTTGCAGAAAAGACCAATCTTTCTGCAAGCGAACTAAACTCTGCTTTAACTCTTTTAGAGATGAAAGGATTAATAAAGCAAATTGCCGGCAGGCATTTTATATTGAAAATTTAACTTATTTTATTATACACTATCTTGTAAGGAGGATACTATGGCATCCAATTTAGTCATTGTGGAGTCGCCTGCAAAAGCGAAAACCATTAAACAATATTTAGGAAAGTCATATACCGTTATTGCATCAATGGGTCACGTTCGTGATTTGCCCAAAAGCCAGATGGGTATTGATTTAGATAACAACTTCGAGCCTAAATATATTACCATTCGCGGCAAAGGAGATTTAATATCAAAGCTTAAAAAAGAAGCAAAAGCTGCCAAGAAAATTTTTCTGGCAACTGACCCTGACCGTGAGGGTGAGGCAATTTCGTGGCATTTAGCACAGCTTTTAGATGTTGATGTAAACTCTAAATGCCGAATTGCTTTTAATGAGATAACCAAATCTGCTGTTACTGCAGCCGTAAAAGAACCACGTCCCATAAATGCTGACTTAGTTGATGCTCAGCAGGCACGTCGTGTGCTTGACAGAATTGTGGGATATAAAATAAGTCCTCTTTTATGGAAAAAGGTAAAAAAAGGCTTATCGGCAGGCAGAGTTCAGTCTGTTACCACCCGCCTTATTGTTGACAGAGAGCGTGAGATTGACAATTTTATTCCTGAAGAGTTCTGGAATTTAGATGCAATCTTAAAAAAAGGCGATAAAGGCGAAAAATTTACTGCAAGCTTTTACGGCAAAGGCGGCAAAAAGAAAAAGCTGACAAGCAAAGCCGATGTAGATAAGGTAACTGAAGCAATTAATTCTGCTGATTTTATCGTTACCGATGTTAAATCAGGCGAGAAAAACCGCTATCCTGCACCGCCGTTTACCACCAGCACCTTGCAGCAGGAGGCATCAAGAAAACTAAACTTTACTGTTAAGCGCACTATGATGGCAGCCCAGCAGTTATACGAAGGTGTTGCTGTTGAAGGTCACGGCACAGTCGGTCTTATAACCTATATGAGAACTGACTCTTTAAGAATCGCAAACGATGCACTAGTCGATGCGCGTGATTATATAGGAACAAAATACGGCAAAGATTTTCTTCCGACATCTGCCCGTATTTATAAAACAAAAAGCAATGCTCAGGATGCACACGAAGCAATAAGACCAACCTATGTTTCATTAACTCCTGCCGATGTTAAAGGCTCGTTAAGCGCTGATATGTATAAGCTTTATAAGCTCATTTGGGAACGCTTTATTGCCTGCCAGATGCAGCACGCAGTTTATGACACAACAAATGTAGATATAGATGCAAACGGCTATACCTTTAAGGCAAGCGGCTCTAAGCTTAAGTTTAAAGGCTTTATGGCTCTTTATGTTGAGGGCAGAGATGACGACTCAGAAGAAAAAGACAACACTCTTCCAAATCTTTCTACCGGCGACAAGCT
>JAFQAG010000111.1 GCA_017416985.1 Clostridia bacterium | reverse complement strand
TTTTTGTGTTACTACTGTTTATTTTTAAATTTATATGGACTTGTGCCTTTAATTTTTTTAAAGCATCTGTAAAACTGCGTTTTATCGCTAAAGCCTGACCTGTAGCAAACATCTTCAATTTTAAGTTCGGTATTGCTAAGCAAAAAAACTGTATTTTCTATGCGGATGCGATTTAAATAATCGCTAAAATTAAGACCTGTATATTGCTTAAAAATTCTGCTGAAATACGACGGATTATATGAGCATTTTTTTGCAATATCGTCTAAGGTTATTTTTTCTGATGCGTGACTTTTTATATAGTCTAACAGCTCTTCTGTAATGCCCGAAAACTCTTTATCTAAAACCAACGACATTTTTCTGAATACGGTTATTATCAAAAGATTAAGCGCAGAACGAACGGCAAGCTCACCACCCGGTGAGTTTTCTTCTAATTCTTTTTCTAAAATATATATTATTCGCTCTATTTGGTCACGTTCATCAGCCGAAAAGCTTACGCACTTTTTTTCTTTATCTAAAATCTCTCTGAAGGTTTCGAATTCAGAAAGATTTAAAAGTGCAAATGCATTTTCCTGATTTACCAATGCTCTGCTTATGTATTCCGGCTTCATTAAAATGTTTATATATTCTGCATCGGTACTGCCTAAAATACTGTGCGATTGATTATAATTTATGATAACCATATCGCCGCGCTTTACAGGATACATCTCTTTGTCTATCACGTGGACACATTTACCACGTAGCATATAAACAAATTCAACAAAATTATGATAATGCTCAGGAAAGCTTAAGGTTTCGCCGCTCTCTTTATGATGCGCTAAACACACACTGTCAGACATTGAAAATATATTGTCCTTTTTTTCGATAGACATAAGCTACTCCTTTCAGTTTGATAACGACATAATATCATAAAATACAAATTCAGTCAACAAAAAAGAACTGCACGTTGGCAGTTCCTTTTATATGTTATTTTTCTGATTCTATTACTTCATTGAAACGTTTTTCGCAAAAATCTAAGAAATCGCACCAAATTTTATCGTCTATAAATTTATTCTCACCGGTATTGCGTAAGATATTTGCTTTGTTTAAGGTGTCATTGTTCCAGACATGGTTGCCTAAAAAAACAGCAACCTTTTCTTTACGCAATTTGTTTAATGATTTTACATAATCTACACGGCAATTATCATAATCAAACCACTGACTTGCCAATGTATTTGCGCCTGCTCCGCCAAATGTGCCTACACGATAAACCTTGCCGTCTTCTTCTGTATCAAAAAACAGAGATATTGTTCCTTCTGTATGTCCGGGTGTTTCGGCAAACCGAATAGTTGTATTGCCCAAAGAAAGTGTATCACCGTCTTTTATGATAATATCTGCTACAAAGTACTGCTTAACCTTTTCAAAATCACCTTTGCCGATAAGTGTTTTGGCACCCGAAAGCTCTGCTATCGATGCAGTGCCCTCTGTGTGGTCTCTATGCCAATGGGTATTTATTATGTACTTTATATCTTTCGGATTAAATCCTAACGCATATATCGAATTAATGAGTAAATACATAACATTAGAATATCCGGTATCAATTAAAATTAAGCCGTCACCTGTATCTATTAAATGGCTTGAAGACTGAAAAGTGCCGATAAAATATACGTTTCCTATTATTTTAAAAGGCTCTATTCTACCCTCCCACGGGTTTACTATTTTTCTTCTTTCAAACATATTTTTACTCCTTTATAAAAAATCAAAGGGACGGTAAACGCCCCTTTAAAATTCCTTACGCAAGACAACGTAAAATCATAGTTACTGCCTCTGCTCTTGTTATGTTTCCTGCAGGCTTAAACGTGCCGTCGGGGTATCCGTTAATCATACCCGATGCTGCGGCATCTAAAACAGCGTCTTTCATATTTGCAGAAATTGAATTTATATCAGCAAAGCTGATATTACGTGAGGTCTGACCGATTTTAAATGCTCTGACCATTATGCGTGCAGTTTCTTCACGTGAAAGGATTGACGGACCGTCATCATACGGCTCAATCCAGCCTAGTTCTTTTGCTTTGTTTATTGCACCAGCATACCACTGGGCACCTTGGGTTTCGTTGGTTTCAATATACATTGCACGCAAAAGCATAGTAATAAATTCTGCTCTCTGAATATTTCTGTCAGGCAATAATCCTGCATCTGTTCCGAACAAAATACCACGAGCTACTGCTGCATCGAGCGATTTTTGCGCCCAGTGACCAGGTGCAGATGTTGCTGCATCATTTTTATTGGTATTTTCAGGCTCGAATGTTTTGTCAGGTGTCTTTTCAGTTTCTTGATTTTGATTTTTATGCACAGCCGAATCAAACTTAGTATAGCTATGTTCTACAGTATATCCGGTAGGAATAAAGTCCTCAGTAAAAATCGGCTCGGGGGGCGGTTCAATTCCGTCTACACGAAGTTCCTCAGGATATGTGCCTTCGGGCGAAATTACCCAATAGCCATATTCTGCGAGCTTTTCTTTGGGAGTATAAATATAACTGCCCTCAGGGAAAATAACAACCTGATTTCCTATCTGGAAGGTAGGTCTGTTTTTGTCTATCAAAAAGTTTTCAATGCTTATGCCCGGGGTGTATAAGTCAGGAGTTATGCGCCATACGTTTCTGCCACCTGCGCTCATACCGGATAAAATATATCTGTCATCCCACGATGCTGCCTCGGTTAGCAAGGTTTTTTTGTCATCAAAGCCAGCAACTTCATCAAGCTGGGTAAATAATTTTGATAATAATATCTCGTCATCACCTTGCTTGGTTGAGCCGTGATTATAAATCAAAAACGGGTCGGGGTTTAAAAGCCCTAAATGAAGAATAAATTCCTGATAATAATGAGTAATATTAAAATTACCGTATCCACCGCTTGACCAATTTTTAAGACCAATCCAGGGCATAATTTTTCCATCAGTTGATAAAACAGCAGAATTAACTTTTATAATTTCCACTAACATATTGTTATAGGCGGTTTTTTTATACTCAT
>JAFQAG010000110.1 GCA_017416985.1 Clostridia bacterium | reverse complement strand
TGCCATAGCATTAGATGCAGTAAAATTACACGGTGGATATATTGAGGTAAACAGTGAAGAGGGCGTGGGTAGTAAGTTTACTATTGTACTTCCATATGATGAAATGAAAAACCAGAATGTATAAAAATAAAAGGTCGCTAAAAGCGACCTTTTGTTTTTTTTATGATTAATTTTTAGCTTATCAATGCTCTTATTTTTGTCTTTTACGTTACGGTCTATTTTTACAGCCACATTTTAAATTGTTGCGTTATTTTCTGCAAACTGACTGTTGTATAGATTTGCATAAAATCCGTTTTGAGCCATAAGCGATGCGTGATTACCCTGTTCGACGATATCTCCGTCACGCATAACCAAAATCTTTGTAGCGTCTCGAATGGTAGACAAGCGGTGAGCAATAACAAAGCTTGTGCGGTTTGCCATTAAGTTGTTCATAGCACGCTGAATCAAAACCTCTGTTCTTGTATCAACAGAGCTTGTAGCCTCGTCTAAAATCAGTATTTCAGGGTCTTTTAAAATTGCTCTGGCTATGGTTAAAAGCTGCTTTTGACCCTGAGAAATGTTAGATGCCTCTTCATTTAAAACAAAGTTGTATCCGCCCGGTAGCTGCTTAATAAAGCTGTGTGCGTGAGCGGCTTTGGCAGCTGCAATAATTTCTTCATCGGTTGCGTTTTCTTTTCCATATGCAAGATTATCTCTTATAGTACCCTGAAACAGCCACGTATCCTGAAGTACCATTCCGAATATGTTTCTTAAATATTCTCGTGAAAATTCGGTTGTATCAGTTCCGTCAACATAAATAGCTCCGTCGTTTAACTCATAAAAACGCATCAACAGATTTACAAGTGTAGTTTTTCCTGCACCTGTTGGTCCGACTATGGCGATTGTATCTCCGCTGTTTATTTTAAGGTTAAGATTCTGTATTAAAATTTTGTCATCACTGTATCCGAATTTTACGTTTTTAAGTTCTACATTTCCGTCAACCGAAGCAAGAGTTTTGGGATTTTGTGTTTCGGGCACTTGCTCATTTTCGTCAAGCAACTGAAAAACACGTTCTGCAGCCGCAACAGTTGACTGCAATATGTTAGCAATGTTTGCAATCTGGCTAATCGGCTGATTAAAATTCCTTAAATATTGAATAAATGCCTGAACACCACCTATTACAATCGTGCCTTTAGATACCATAATTCCGCCGACTACACACAAAATAACATAGCCAATGTTTCCGACTAACGAGGTGAGCGGCATCATTATCGAAGAGGCAAAAGTAGCAGTGCGGCTGTTTTTATGAAGCTCTGCATTAATCTTATCGAACTTGTCGGTAACTTCTTTTTCCCGTCCGAAAAGCTTTATGATGTTGTGTCCGCCATACATTTCTTCTATATGACCGTTTAACTGCCCCAAAGATTTTTGTTGTCCTTTAAAATACTTTTGAGTCTTTTTTACAACTGTTGTCGATATAATTGCCGAAAAAGGTAGCGATATCAGTGCAATCAAAGTAAGTGTCGGGCTAACAGTCAGCATCATAACAAGCAACATTGTAAGTGATATTACAGAAGTTACAACCTGATTCAAGCTCTGCTGCAGAGAGTTAGAAATTGTATCAACATCGTTTGTTACACGGCTTAAAATTTCGCCATATGTCTGTGAATCAAAATATTTAAGCGGCAAAACCGAGAGCTTTTTATCAACATCACGGCGCAGACTGTACATTGTCTTCTGTGCAACGATAGACATTATAATTTGCTGTAAATAGGTAAACAGTCCCCATAACAAATACGTGCCGCCTAAGGTGAGCAAAATGTTAAAAATCTTATTAAAATCCATACCGGTGCCGCTTGTCACGCCATCATATACCGTTGTTGTTGCATCACCTAATATCTTTGGCGACAGAGTGTGAAATAACGTAGCTAAAAGCACAAACAAAATCATTAAAAATACTGCGATTCTATACGGCTTTAAATAACTCAAAAGACGTTTTAATGTTCCTTTAAAATCCTTTGCCTTAGCTCCTGCCATTACAACACCACGGCCGCCAGGACCGCCACCGGGACGCATAGGACCTCTTTGCTGCATACTCATGCCATCTCCTCCTTTGTGAGCTGGGACAACACGATTTCACGATAAACCTCGCAACTGTCAAAAAGCTCTTTATGTGTTCCGCTGCCGACTAAAGTCCCCTCGTCCATTACTAAAATGCGGTCGGCATTCATAATTGTTGAAACTCGTTGTGCAACTATAATTACGGTGCTGTTTTTTGTATGCAAAGAAAGTGCAGCACGAAGATTTGCATCGGTTTTAAAATCAAGTGCCGAAAAGCTGTCGTCAAATATATAAATTTCAGGCTTTTTAATAATTGCACGAGCGATAGCCAAACGTTGTTTTTGTCCGCCCGATACATTGGTTCCACCCTGAGCAATGTGTGAGTCAAAGCCATCTTCTTTCGCTAAAATAAAGTCTTTAGCCTGAGCAATTTCGGCAGCTTCTGCAATTTCGTCATCTGTTGCATCTTCTTTTCCCCAACAAATATTAGACTTTACTGTGCCCGAAAATAAAACTGCTTTTTGCGGCACAAAGCCTATTTTTTCTCTTAACTCCTGTTGAGTATAGTCTTTAACATCTATGCCGTCTACAAGTACCTGACCTTCAGTTGCATCATAAAGACGAGGAATAAGATTTATAAGTGTTGATTTACCGCTGCCGGTACTTCCGATTATTGCAGTTGTCTGACCGGGTTTGGCGGTAAATGATATATTTTTTAGTGCCGCCTCATCTGTGTTATCGTAATAAAAGCTTACGTTTTTAAATTCAACCTCACCTTTTTCTGTTTTGCTGTTTTTTTCATCACAATCGGGGTCAACAATTAAAGGCTCGGTGTTTAATATTTCAGATATTCGGTTAGCAGATGCAGCAGCTCTGGGATACATTAAAAATACCATAGAAAGCATCATAAGTGACATCATTATGTGCATAACGTACTGTAAAACCGCCATCATATCGCCGACCTGCAAAGAGCCTGATTGTATGCGGTGTGAGCCAATCCACACTATTGCGATAGTTCCGCAGTTTAAAACAAGGCTCATAGCGGGCATCATAACCGAAGAAATTTTTTGGAGCAGAATCATTACGTCTGTAAGGTCACGGTTTGCAATATCAAAACGCTTTTG
>JAFQAG010000109.1 GCA_017416985.1 Clostridia bacterium | reverse complement strand
CCTGTTCCGATTGCCCAAACCGGCTCGTATGCGATAATAGCCTTTTTAGCCTGGTCTTTAGTAACATCTTTTAAAGCAATCTTTGTCTGCATACGAACGAGGTCATTTGTGATGCCCTGTTCTCTCTGCTCTAAGCTTTCGCCAACGCAGATAATCGGAATAAGACCTTTTTCATAAGCCTTGATTACCTTTTTATTTACTGTTTCATCAGTTTCTGCAAAGTACTGACGGCGCTCTGAATGTCCTAAAATTACATATTCAACACCTAAGTCTAAGAGCATATCTGCGCTGATTTCGCCAGTGAATGCACCACTGTCTTCAAAATACATATTCTGTGCACCAACGTGGATGTTTGTGCCTTTTGCTGCCTCAACTGCAGCAGCTAAGCATACAGCTGTCGGACATACAACAACAGTATCTTCTGCATCTTTAACAAGCGGAATAAGCTCAGCAATTAAAGCCTTTGTTTCGCTCGGAGTTTTGTTCATTTTCCAGTTACCAGCTATAACTTTTTTACGGCTGTTTGTCATAAGGCAAGCAATACCAGGAAGCTCTATACCCTCTAAAAATTCTAAGGATGCGCCACCACCTGTTGAAATGTGAGTCATTTTATCGCCAAAGCCTAAGGTTTCAACAGCAGCTGCACTGTCACCGCCACCGATGATGGTAACTGCATCAGCCTCTGCAACAGCTTTTGCAACTTCGATAGTTCCGTTTGCAAAACTGCTCATTTCGAAAACGCCCATAGGTCCGTTCCAGATAACAGTTTTAGCATTTTTAATTTCATCTGTAAAGGTTTTAACAGTTTCAGGTCCGATATCCAAGCCCTGCCAGCCGTCAGGAATTTCGCCAGTTGCACAAACCTTTGTGTTTGCATCGTTTGAGAATGCATCAGCTATTATATTGTCTGTCGGAAGAAGAATTTTTACTCCCTTTTCTTTAGCTAATGCCATAACCTCTTTTGTATATTCAAGTCTTTCATCATCGCATAAAGAATCACCGATTTTGCCACCCTCGGCTTTACTGAAGGTATAAGCCATACCGCCACCGATGATGATAGTATCTACCTTATTTAAAAGGTTATTAATAACACCGATTTTATCTTTAACCTTAGCACCACCTAAGATTGCAACGAACGGACGCTGTGCATTTTCTAATGCGCCACCCATAACTTCGATTTCCTTTTTAATAAGGTAACCGGCAACAGCGGGCAAATAGTCAGCAACACCAGCAGTTGAAGAATGTGCACGGTGAGCTGTTCCGAATGCATCGTTAACAAAAACTTCTGCTAACTGAGCAAGCTTTTTAGAAAATTCGGGATCATTTATGGTTTCTTCAGCATGGAAACGAACGTTTTCAAGCATTACAACATCGCCGTCAGCCATAGCTGCAGTAGCTTTTACTGCACTTTCGCCGATAACGTCTTCTGCCATTACAACTTCTTTGCCTAAAAGCTCAGAAAGTCTTTTTGCAACCGGACGAAGGCTATATTTCATATTGAACTCGCCCTTAGGACGGCCCATGTGTGAACAAAGGATAACCTTTGCACCCTGCTCCATTAAATATTTGATGGTTGGAAGAGCACCGTTGATT
>JAFQAG010000108.1 GCA_017416985.1 Clostridia bacterium | reverse complement strand
TAGTAAACGATGTAACGAATCCGTTTTTTTCTGAGCTTTATCGTGGTATTTGCGACGAAGCAAACGACTGCGGATATGCGGCATTGATTTATCAATATGACGATGACCCAAAAAATATGACTCGTCTTTTAGAGCGAAATGTTGACGGCATAATAACATTTTTACGTTTTTCAGAGGATATTGTTTCATTAATAGCACAAAGCAACACTCCTGTTTTTTATATTGGCAAAGAACGAGAGGATACCGGTGAAGCAGGTGCTCTGCGTTTTGATTTTGCAAAAGCAGGATATGATATGATGTGCTATCTTTATGAAAAAGGTCACAGAAACATTGGATTAATTGCAAGAGAAACAAGAAAATTTCAGGATATCCACGCAGGATACGTAAAAGCCTGTAAAGAGCTTGATATTCCATATAACGAAAACAATATTGCCTGGTTTGACAGCAACAAATTTATTGTTGAATCAGGTAGTGCCGCTATGAGTGAATTGCTATCACGAAATCTTGACATAAGTGCGGTTGTATGTAACAGCGACTGGGTCGCTGTCGGTGCACTGAGCGCAGCATATAATGCAGGACTTAAAGTCCCTGACGATATTTCAATCGTGGGCTTTGATGACCTGTTAATTTCGTCATACACTACTCCTCCGCTTACCACAATCAAAACAGAGGGGTATGAAGAAGGTCGTCTTGGCTGCAAAATGCTTATCAGTCATATTCAGGGCAACAGTATGCCGGTTCAGGATTTAAAAGGAACAATAGTCGAGCGAGGCTCGGTTAAAACTATCAATGCAAAATAAACTAAGGAGGTGGAGTAAGTGAAGTATTTTCCGGAAAATCTTAAACGAATCCGCAAAGACAACAAAATGACACAACAAACCCTTGCAGAATTGTTAGGCAGGCAAAAATCAACTGTCAGCAATTACGAAACCGGTCACACTCCTCCATCTTATGATATGTTGCAAAATATAGCAGAAATTTTTAATGTGAGTATAGATGACCTTACGAACCCACCTTCCACTTTGAACGAAAACAGTATTGATGAAAACAACAGAATCGAAATGCCTTTAACATCATCAAAAAACGGCGTTAAAGAAAATCGTTATATCGCTGTTCCCATTGAATTTATGGGCAATGGTAATTTTTTTGTTATGGCACTTGAAGATAACAGCTTGTCAGCATCTAATCTTAACGAGGGCGATTTAGTATTATTTAACTGTGCCTGCGATATAAAAAACGGAGATTTAGTTGCCGTTAAACTTGCCGATGATACTAAACTTGTCAGATATATTTATTTTCAGGATAAAACCGTAACTTTGGTTGCCTCTGAAAAAACTGCTCCACTGGTTTTTCCAGTAAGTGAAGTTACTGTGTTAGGCAAAGTCAAAAAGGCTCTTGTTACAATCGATAATTAAGTTATTTTAAATACCCCGTTGCCGTAAGGCAGCAGGGTTATTTTTTTGCCATCAGAAATAAAACCCTTGCCTCCTGCAACCTCGGTACTTAAAAGAGGTATGCTAACCGCTTTGTCGGAAAGGTTTAACGCACACAACACCTCTTCATCTTTATTTTTTCTTAAAAACTTTATAAGCCCGTCTTTCGCCTCACAAAAATATATATCTCCGTTTGCAAGAGCTGTAATATTTTTTCTTAAATCTATCATCAAAGAATACATTTGTCTTATGCTCTCATCTGCCTTATTCCAATCGTAAAAGCATCTGTTAAATGGGTCTTCGTACCCTTGCATACCTATTTCGTCACCATAATATATGCATGGACTGCCCGGCAAGGTAAACATTAAAAATACTGCTGCCGATAGCCTTTTTGATGCCATTTTATACTCATTTTCATTTAACCTTTTATTTGCTCTTTCTGTCTTGGTCGTTCCGTTTATATTGCTACCTGACAAAACATTTAAAATTCGTGCTGTATCGTGTGTTGATAAAAAGTTCATTGAGCTTAATAGCGCATCTTCAGGATAGTTTTCAGCAAGCTGCATTATTCTTTCGGCAAAGGTTTCTGCATTAATTATACCTGTGACAAAATCTATTATTGCCGTTCTGAATACATAGTTCATAACACCGTCTAGTTCGCTGCCCAACAGATATTTTCTGCGCACGCCATAGCTTATTTTATTTGATGCATCTTCCCACACTTCTCCTATTACTACAGAATCTGTTTTTTCTTCTTTAACAGCTTTATAAACTGCCTTTATAAATTCATCAGGCAACTCATCGGCAACATCAAGTCGAAAGCCGTCTGCTCCCTTTCTTAACCAATGCCTTATAACACTATTCTCACCTGTTACAACGAAATCTAAATATGACCGATTCATCTCATCTACACACGGCAAGGTAGATATTCCCCACCAGCTTTCGTATTCATCAGGATATTTAGAAAATTTGTACCAAGCACGATACGGAGAATTACTGTTTGATATCGCACCGTTACCAAAATGATTATATTTATCAAAATACACACTGTTATCGCCGGTATGCGAAAAAACTCCATCTAAAACTATTTTAATATTTCTTTTGTGTGCCTCACTGCATAAAAGCGACAAATCTTCTTCTGTTCCAAGCATCGGGTCGATGCGTTTGTAATCTGCCGTATCGTAGCGGTGATTTGAATGTGCCATAAATATAGGATTTAAATATATAATATCTATGCCTAAATCTTTAAGGTAATCAAGCTTTTTTATTATGCCTTTAAGATTTCCGCCAAAAAAGTCGTTATTTTCTACAATTCCATGCTCATTAGGCAAGTATTTGGGTATATCATTCATGTTATCGTGAATCCAATAAGGCTCAAGTTTTTCCGAAAGGTCGCAATCGCCGTCTTTTGCAAATCTGTCAGGAAAAACCTGATAATAAATTTTACCACAAAAGCAATCGGCTACATATCTGTTTTTTTCTATGCAAAGAATCTGCCACGAATTTTGTGAGGATAGTGACGGATTGTTTTGCTCATCTCTGCCAAAAATATAGCTTTCTGCATTTTTTTCAACACAAAAACGATAAAAGTACAAGTCAGGCTCATCAAAAATAAAGGATACGGAATAAATTCCGTATCCGTCAGCCTCATTTGTTTTTGTCATTTCTATTCTTTTTTCATCTTTGCCATCCTGATAAAGCAATAAAGATACTTTATCAGCCGATTCGTCACAGCAAACGCAGATATCTGCTTTTTCTCCGTGCCTTATGCATCCAAAGGGAGTTTTAAAAAATTCGTTTCTGCTATCGTATATCAGTTTCATACCATCATCCTCTACCATTTAACCGATTTTGTTTTCCATATATCATCAGCATATTCTTTAATTGCTCTGTCAGCTGAGAACACACCCGCTTTTGCAATGTTTATAAGCGACATTCTGTTAAATCTTTCTCTGTCGGAATATGTGTCTAAAATTTTCTCGTGAATGTTTTTATATGAGTCAAAATCTGCAAGTGTCATATAACTGTCTGCACTTCCGTAGCTGCCCTGTGTGAGCGAATACGCCACATCATTAAACGTTGTTCCTGATATTCCGTGTTTTAGTCTGTCAATAACTATTCTTACATCTTGATTTGAGTTATAAATATCCATTGGGCTGTATCCGCTTTGCCACTGTTTTATGACCTCTTCTGCCGTCATACCGAACAGAAAAATATTTTCTTTTCCGACCTGCTCTAAAATCTCGACATTTGCTCCGTCTAATGTTCCGCAAGTTATTGCTCCGTTCAGCATCAACTTCATATTTCCTGTTCCGGATGCCTCTTTGCCTGCTACTGATATTTGTTCAGAAATTTCTGCTGCAGGAATAATTAACTCTGCTAAAGAAACCCTGTAATCTTCAAGAAAAATTACTTTTAATTTATCACGTGTTATAGGATTTGAGTTTACCTCTCGTGCCACCATATTAATAAGCCTTATTATCTGCTTTGCCATCACATATCCCGCTGATGCTTTTGCAGCAAATATAAATACACGTGGTTTAACATCTGCTGATGGATTTTCAAGCAGCTTATTATAAATATGCATTATATGAAGAATGTTTAAAAGCTGTCTTTTATACTCGTGAAGCCTTTTAACCTGAACATCAAAAATTGCCTCAGGGTCAACGTTAATTCCGTTATGCTCTTTTATATATTGCGCCAGACGCAGTTTGTTGTTATGCTTGATTTTTTGCAGTCTTTCTAAAACCGCTCTGTCGTTTTCATAATCTAAAAGTCTTACCAGTTCATTTGCATCACGTATAAAACCGTCACCGATAAGTTCTGTTATAAATCCGCTAAGCTCTGGATTTGCCTGACACAGCCATCTTCTGTGTGCAATTCCGTTTGTTACATTGGTAAATTTTTGGGGCATTATATAATAAAAGTCGTGAAACACATCGTTCTTTAAAATATCGCTGTGAAGTTTAGATACACCATTTACCTTATGACAACACGCAAGACAAAGATTTGCCATTTTAACCTGAGAATTTGCGATAATATCCATATAGTTTATTTTCGCATAATCCCCGCTGTAATGTTCATTTAAAATTAATCCAAAACGCCGGTCAATTTCACGAACAATCTGATAAATTCTAGGTAACTTTTCAGCAAACAGAGATTCTGGCCAACGCTCTAACGCCTCGCTCATTACTGTATGGTTTGTATATGCCAAGGTTTTGCAGGTAATGTCCCACGCATCATCCCAGTTTAGTCCGTGCTCATCCAATAAAATTCTCATAAGCTCAGGAACGCACAATGACGGATGCGTATCATTAATATGAATTGCGACCTTTTCGGGTAATTGACGCACATCGCCGCATTCCTTCATAAATTGTTTCATTATGCTCTGAAGGGATGCGCACACTAAAAGATATTGCTGTTTTAAGCGTAGCGCCTTGCCTTCGTAGTGGTCATCGGCAGGATAAAGCACTTTTGAGATTGCCTCCGCCATAGCGTTTTTTTCCATAGATTTAACGTATTCGCCACGAGAAAACAAGTCCATATCTATTCTGTTGGGCGATTTTGCGCTCCACAAAACAAGATTGTTTACCGCAGGCGAATCGTATCCTGATATCATCATATCATACGGCACCGCTATTACAGAATTATAATCTGTATATTCAACTCGGTTTACGCCATTTTCCCAGTTTTCGGTTACACGGCCGTCAAATTTTACTTCGAAAGCCTCATCTTCTCTGGGGACGAGCCATACGTCACCCATATCCAGCCAGTTATCAGGAAACTCCATTTGCCATCCGTCTACAATTTTTTGCTTAAAAATTCCAAACTCATAGCGAATTGAAAACCCTGTACAAGAAATCTGTTTTGTTGTTGCCGCATCCATATAGCACGAGGCAAGCCTTCCTAAACCGCCGTTTCCTAAGCCTGCATCAGGCTCCATTTCATAAAGCCTGTCGATATTTACACCGTAATCCGCTACCGCCG
>JAFQAG010000107.1 GCA_017416985.1 Clostridia bacterium | reverse complement strand
TCAATATCATATTTTCGTCCAGTTTCTCTTAAACCTAAATAGTTGTTTCGCATATCCATTATAACAGATATTTTGAATTCTGGCGAGTGGGTTTTAAAAAGTTGTCCTTTTTTTGCCATAAAAATATGCACCTCCAAAAGTATCTAACTTTTGGGGTGCATATCATAAAGCAACCGTTTGTTTTTTATACCTATTACTTAATTTCGTGTCCGCCATCAGCTATCTGCGATACATAAAACGATGCAGGATATCCGATTTTTTCTTCGTATGCCTTACCAACCTGCTCAATAAATTTTTCTACCGATTCATTTTTAACAAGTGAAACTGCACATCCGCCAAAGCCTGCACCTGTCATTCTTGCACCAATTACTCCGTCTATTTTTCTTGCTTCGCTAACTAATGTATCAAGCTCGTCGCCCGTTACCTCGTAGTCATATCTTAAAGAATCGCCGGACTCATTCATAAGCTGACCGAATTTTATCATATCGCCTTTTTTAAGTGCCTCAACGCTTGCCAGCACACGCTCATTTTCTGTTATAACGTGCTTAACTCTTCGTCTTACAACCTCGTCTTTAATATCTGATTTATGTGCATTAAACTCTTCGCTTGATATATCACTTAATGTTTGCGCATTTGGGAAAAATCCTTTTAATACCTCAAGACCTGCCTCGCACTCTGCTCTGCGTTCGTTATATTTCGATGTTGCAAGACTGCGCTTTTTGTTGGTGTTTGATATAACTAAAGTGTAGCCCTCCATACTGAGCTTTGCGTGGCTGTATTCTAACGTATCGCATTTTAAGAAAATTGCGCAATCCTTTTTGCCCATTGCTGATGCAAACTGGTCCATAATACCGCAGTTTACACCAATATAGTTATGCTCCGTTTTCTGACCTATAAGAGCCATTTCTATCATATCTACTGGTTTTTCTATACCATTTTTCTCGTTTGAAAGGGTTGCAAAGGTAAGAGCCGTTACAACCTCGATTGCAGCAGATGATGACAAACCGCCGCCATGTGGTAATGTATCGTCATAGAGCATATCGCAGGCGCAAATATCATAACCGGCTTTAGACAGCTCGTTCATAACACCTGCCTGATAATCTCCCCACGATAAATCACGATAATTTTCTAATGCATTTATATCAATCTCTACAATGTCGTCAAGGTCTGTTGCTTTCATTCTTACGATATTGTCATTACGCAGACGAAGTGCAATGGTTGATCCCATTGAAAGCGCCGCAGGAAAAACATATCCGCCGTTATAATCGGTATGTTCACCTATTAAATTAACACGACCAGGCGAATGAAATATTCTTATTTCTCCACCTGCGCCATATAGTGATTCAAATTCTTTTTTAAGCTCTTGTACTGTCATTTTTATCCTCCTAGTCACAATGGTCTGTTGTAAAATATCCCTCTAGATTTAAGAAATATCTGCCCTCTTCTTTTTTAAATCTTAATAGCTTATAAAGCTCTTCTAACTCTTTATTTGTTCCGTAAATCTGTTTTATTCCTCTTAAATCAGCCAGATTCATAATTGCCTTTAACATTCCAAGCTTAAGACTTATATCATTT
>JAFQAG010000106.1 GCA_017416985.1 Clostridia bacterium | reverse complement strand
CACAAAATTAAAAGAGATAAACCGCATAAAAAAAGAAACTCATACAATTTTGTTTGAGCCATCTTTAAGCGAAGATGTACTTTTAGAGGCAATTCGTTCAATATCTGAAATCGCAAATGAGCCCGAAGTGGAAAATTCATTTGAAATTACAGACAACGAGTTGATTATAAAACGTGGTCACGGTGGAAAAATAATCATTGAAGAAAATGCTTTAAAAGATATTAAGCAAAACTTATTAGAAACTGGCGAACACACAGTTACTTTAAAACCAGAAATGGTTAATCCCGAACCTCTTACAGCAGATTTGATTTCCGAAAAAATTTGCGGTGAGGCGCAGGATGCAAGCTATACTGTTGAAAATTATAAATTAAATATTACCGAAGAAAAAATTGGTGTTACGATGGATAAAGACGAAGCAGAAAGAATAATATCTGCATCAAATGATGATATTATTCGCATCCCCATAACCACTCATACACCTGAAATTACTGCAGAAGAGCTGCGCTCTACCCTTTTTGCAGATAAGCTTGGTACATATTCTTCACGATATAACAGCGGTGATGTAAACCGTTCATATAACGTAGCCTTAGCCTGCAGAAACATAAATGAAATTGTTTTAGCTCCAGGCGATGTGTTCTCGTATAACAATATTGTAGGACCAAGAACTGCAGCCCGTGGATTTAAAGTTGCACACGTGTATGTCGGAAATAAGGTTGAAGACGGCATAGGCGGCGGAATTTGTCAGGTATCTTCTACTCTTTACAATACCGTTGTTTTATCTGATTTAGAAATCGTTACACGAACAAATCACTCTCTGCCGGTTTCTTATGTTCCTATGGGTCGTGATGCAACAGTATCGTACGGTAGCATTGATTTTAAATTTAAAAATAACACAAATGCACCTATAAAGGTTGTAGGAAGTGCAGGAGGCGGAGTTTGCACAATTTCAATTTATGGAAATAAAGTAAACCCCGGTCGCACAGTTTCTATTGAATCTGTTTGTATTGCTACAAATCCTGCAGGATTAGAACAAAAAGAAGACCCTACTCTTCCTGTTGGAACAGTAAATGTTGAGCAGAAAGGCTCAAATGGCGCTACTTATCAGACATATAAGGTTATTTCAGAAAACGGCACTGTTATAAGCCGTAATCCGCTCGCAAAAAGCGTTTATGTAAAGGCAGACCGAATCGAAATAATTGGTACTATGCCAACTGAAATGCCTGCTGAAAATGATGTTACTGTAAATGCTCAGCCTTCTGAAACTGACAATGCCGCTACTGCTACAAACACACCGGATGCCGCAGAAAGTGTATCAACTCCTGAAACCGAGGATAACACAAATGCTGAAACACCAACTGAAATAACCAACGATGCAGAAACTAACGCTAATGGACTTAAACCGGTTAATCCGGCTGCATAAAATTGTGGATGCAAAAATAGTCTGTAAAGTAAAAGAGCGATAACTAAACGTTATCGCTCTTTTACTATTGCAAATACTTTATTTTTCTGCTAAAATTAAAATAAGAATTATCGTAAATTTTGGCTTTACAGAAAGAGTGACCATATGAAAACAAAAACTATTTACTACTGCAATGAATGTGGCTATGAATCTGCAAAATGGCTCGGAAAGTGCCCTGCCTGCAATTCGTGGAACAGCTTTAGCGAAGAGATTACATCAGCCGGAAATTCTAAAGGTGCCTCAAAAACACATACATCTTTAAGAAAAAATACTCCAACTAAATTAAGCGATGTAAGCCTTGCAAAAGAGGAACGCATTTTAAGTGGCATCGACGAGCTTGACCGTGTGCTTGGCGGAGGTATTGTAAAAGGCTCTTTAGTTTTAGTTGGCGGTGACCCTGGTATTGGTAAATCTACCCTGCTTTTGCAGCTCGTTAAATCGTTAGATAGTGCCACAAAGGTTTTTTATGTATCAGGCGAGGAATCGGAAAAACAGCTTAAAATGCGCGCCGACAGACTCTGCATTAATTCAGATGAGTTAATGGTTTTAGCCGAAACCGACATGGCATCAATCCTTACATACGCAAACGAGCTTGCACCAGATGTCTTAATAATTGACTCGGTACAGACTATGTATAATCCTGAGATAACATCTGCCCCGGGCAGCGTAAGTCAGGTGCGTGATGTAACTCTTTCTTTAATGAAGCTTGCAAAGGATACAGGAACTGCCGTTTTTGTAGTTGGTCACGTTACAAAAGATGGAGCTATTGCCGGTCCTAAGGTTTTAGAGCATATGGTTGACTGCGTTCTTTATTTTGAAGGCGAGCGCCATCAGAGCTTTCGACTTTTGCGTGCAGTAAAAAACCGCTTTGGCTCTACTAATGAAATCGGTGTGTTTGATATGACAGGCGACGGTTTAAAGGAGGTTAAAAACCCCTCATTAATGCTTTTAGAGGGCAGACCAGATAATGCAGCAGGCTCTTCGGTTGTATGTACCTTAGAGGGTACAAGACCTGTTTTAGCAGAAATTCAGGCTTTAGTTTCTCCTACCGGATTCGGAATGCCCCGAAGAATGGCAACAGGTATGGATTACAACCGTGTAAACCTATTAATCGCCGTGCTTGAAAAACGAGTTGGATTAAATCTTCAAAATCAGGATTCTTACGTAAACATCGTCGGCGGTTTTCGTTTAGATGAACCAGCAGTTGATTTAGGCGTTATTGTTGCTATTGCATCAAGCTTTAAAAACATTAGTGTTGATAAAGGCCTTGCCGTAATAGGCGAGGTTGGTCTAACCGGTGAGCTTCGTGCAGTAAATCAGCTTGAAAAACGGCTGTCAGAGATTAAAAAATTAGGATTTACATCTTGTATAATTCCATACGCAAACAGCCGTGGATTAGATAAAATAGATGGTTTAACAGTTTATACCGCTAAAAATGTGACCGAAGCTTTGGGATACATTTTTTAACATAAAAGGAGGAATTTTATGAAAATCTGCCCTAAATGCAACGCAACCTATAAAGATAACATCTTTATGTGTGCAGAATGTATGACTACACTTAAAAATGCTGATATAGACAGCGGCGAGATTTCTGAAAAGTTTTTCGAAAAAGAAGAAAAGAAAGAAAAGCGAATAAATTTTATAAACCGACTTTTAATTCCTCTTTATTATTTAATTTACATACCATTAGCAACTATGTGTGTTATAAAAGAAACCGAAATTTTAATTGTAATGATTATTTTCGCATTCTGCCCTCTACTGTATTATCTTTCAGTCTTTAAGCCAGAAGCTCTGTTTTATTTTGAGCATATGATGAAGATAAATAATATTGAAGAGGCAGAACCTTCATATTGGTACGTATTCTCTACCAAGCTTGGCGGATATGTTGCTTTAATTTTTGGAATTTTTATGGCTGCTTATCTTTTGTTTTCGCTTTATTAATATAAAATTGCATAAAATATGCAAAAAATAGCAAAAAATTGCAAGTTTAGGTTTGCAATTATAAAAAAATGGTGTATAATAAGAATGAGTATATACCAAAGGAGTTTTAACATGACGAGAAAAGAGGCACGTGACAACGGCTTTAAAATTATATTCGAATATGAATTTCAAAAAATGAGCGCAGATGAGCTTTTAGATTTATATTACAGCTTGTATCCTGACGACTCTGCTCAAACGGAGTATTTAAATAATTTGGTGCGCACAGTTTTAGATAATTTAAAAGAGATAGACGAAACTATTGCAAAATATGCAAAGGGCTGGACTTTAGAGCGTATATCAAAAGTCAGTCTTGCCGCTTTACGTGTAGGAATATGCGAGATTCTTTTTGATAGCGAAATGCCTGATAACATCGCCATTAACGAGGCAATTGAACTTGCTAAAATTTATGAGGGCGAAAAAGCAGGCAGTTTTGTTAACGGTCTTTTATCGTCTGTATATAAATCGAGGCAGTAATATGGCTATTTATCTTGGAATTGACACAAGCAATTATACGACCTCTGTTGCAGCCGTTGATGATGATGGTGTTATCGTAGCGGACGAACGTATAATTTTAAATGTAGAACAAGGAAAGCGCGGACTCAGACAGAGTGACGCGCTGTTTTTGCATATAAAAAACCTGCCTGTTCTGTTTGATAGAATCGGTAGTCTTGGTGAAATATCTGCCGTTGGCGTAAGCACTGCTCCACGACGCACCGAAGGCTCTTATATGCCTGTTTTTTTATCTGGCTATGCCTGTGCCAGTGCAATTGCTAAAACTCACGGAGCTAAACTTTTTGAATTTTCACATCAAGAGGGGCATTTACGTGCGGGTAAATTAAATCTTGCGCAAGATGTTGCGGATAGATTTTATGCAGTTCATTTATCAGGCGGCACAACCGAAATATTAGATGTTAAGTGCGACGGCGCTCGTTTTATTAGTGAAATTATTGGTGGCACGCAGGATATAAGCGCAGGTCAGTTGGTTGACAGAATCGGTGTAAAACTTGGATTGTCTTTTCCTTGCGGCAAAGAGCTTGAAAAACTTGCCAATCAATCTGATTCACCTTTAAAGTTTAAACTGAGCACAAAGGATTGTTTTGTAAGTTTTTCAGGTGTTGAAGCTCAGGCTATGCGTGCTGCAGACAGTGGTGTTCTACCCTGCGATTTAGCACTTAGCACTCTTATTTCAATATCTGACACTTTGTCAAAGGCATTTAAATTCGTTCTTGCGCAATATGGCACTCGTCCGATTCTTTTAGCGGGTGGAGTTGCATCAAATCAACTTATACGCGCTCGACTTGAAAACGAGTTTGGCGACCTTGTTTTATTTTCTGACCCAAAATATGCTACTGACAATGCTGTTGGAATCGCTTTAATGGCAAAGGAGAATTACTGATGTCACAAGAAGTTTTAACCGTCACGGTCACACAGCTTAATAACTATGTTAAACGTGTGCTTGAGAATAATTCGTATTTAAAAAATATATGGATTAAGGGCGAAATATCGAACTTAAAACAGCATTCAAGCGGACACGTATATTTAACCTTAAAAGATGAAGGTTCTGTTTTGCGTGCAGTAATGTTTCGCTCCTCTGCTCTTTCACTTCGTTTTTTACCCGAAAATGGAATGAAAATTTTAGCCAGAGGTCGCATTTCGGTATATGAACGAGACGGTCAATATCAGCTTTATATTGAAGAAATGCAACCTGACGGAATAGGCGCTCTGCACATTGCATATGAGCAGTTAAAAAACAAGCTGTCAGAAGAAGGCTTGTTTGATGAAAGATTTAAAAAGCCGATACCTAAATATCCTGAAACTATCGGGGTTATTACCGCTGCGACAGGTGCTGCAGTAAGAGATATTATAAATGTTTTGAAAAGGCGCTATCCGTTAGCTGAAATTAAACTTCGCCCCGTTACTGTTCAGGGCGAAACATCTGCAAGAGAAATCGCAAATGCAATCAGCCTTTTTAACGAACATAAACTTGCCGATGTTTTAATAGTAGGACGAGGCGGCGGCTCGATAGAGGATTTGTGGTCGTTTAACGAAGAAATTGTTGCACGCGCTGTTTTTGCATCGGATATTCCGATTATTTCAGCAGTTGGTCACGAAACAGACTTTACCATATGTGACTTTGTGGCAGATTTAAGAGCTCCTACTCCATCTGCTGCCGCAGAAATTGCCGTGCCATCTGCAAGCTCACTTTTTGAAAAAATAAGCTCTGTAAAAACTGCATTGATTTATCATATGAATCATAAAATTGAGCGCAACCTTCAGCTTTTAGAACGTATGATGCGCTCTCCTGCTCTGTCATCATTTGACGGACTGATATCAGACTTAAATATGCGTTTGGCACAAGCAGAAAAATCACTCGAACAAGCGATAGAAACTAAGCTAAAGCAAAAATCAGACAGTATGGCTATGCTTTTAGGAAAATTAGATGCCCTAAGTCCTTTAAAGGTATTATCTCGTGGATATTCTTTAGCAAGTACAAAAGACGGAGCATTACTTACTTCTAAAACACAAGTAAATACAGGCGATGAAATATCTGTAAGACTCAACGACGGAAGCATCAGCTGCGAAGTGAAAGGATAATTATAATGAAAGTATTTGAAACAGAATTAACCGTAAGATATTGCGAAACCGACCAGATGGGAATTGTTCATCATTCACGATACTATCCCTGGTTTGAGGTAGGCAGAACAGAATTTTTTACATCAGGCGGATTAAGCTATGGCGAGATGGAAAAGCAAGGCTTGATGCTGCCATTGGTTGAAACTCATTGCAGATATATTATTCCTGCAAAATACGAAGATGTTGTTGTTATAAAAACAAGCATAAAAGAGCTTTCGCCCGTTAAAATTCGTTTTTCTTACGATGTCGTACGAAAATCTGACTCTGCTTTATTGGCTGTCGGCGAAACACTTTTGGCTTTTACAAACACCGAATTTAAACCTGTTAACCTAAAAAAATATAAGCCTGATATATGGGAATATGTTTGTAATATGAAATAAACCGCCTCTTCTTACAAAAAAAGCGGCTTTATAAGGCTTTTTTTATCTGTCATTTCTTGACAGAACACGACAATTGTGATATTATTATTTAATAACTATAATTTAAAAAAAGGAGTATAATTATGGCATACTATTTCAACGAACCCTCTCGCACCTTTGGAGAATATTTGCTTGTACCGGGATATTCATCTGCTGAATGTGTCCCGTCTAACGTTACATTAAAAACACCTTTAGTTAAATTCAAAAAGGGCGAAGAGTCCGAAATTGTTATGAATATTCCTCTTGTTTCTGCTATTATGCAGTCGGTTTCTGACGACAAAATGGCAGTTGCTCTTGCAAAAGAGGGTGGTGTTTCATTCATTTATGGTTCTCAGTCTGTCGAAGATGAAGCTGCTATGGTGGCTCGTGTTAAAAACTACAAGGCAGGATTTGTTGTAAGTGATTCTAATATTAAGCCTGATTGTACTCTTTCTGATATTATTAAATTAAAAGAAAAAACAGGTCACTCAACAATAGCTGTTACAGATGACGGAACAGCTAACGGCAAACTTTTAGGTATCGTTACAAGCCGTGACTATCGCATAAGCCGTATGGCTTTAGATACTAAGGTATCTGAATTTATGACTCCGTTCTCTGAGCTTATCTGTGCTGATGCTTCTACCACTTTAAAAGAAGCTAACGACATCATCTGGGAAAACAAATTAAATGCACTTCCACTTATTGACGATCAGCAGAAATTAAGATATATGGTCTTTAGAAAAGACTATGCAAGTCATAAAGAAAACACCAATGAGCTTTTAGATTCTAACAAGCGTTTTGTTGTTGGTGCAGGTATTAACACGCGTGACTTTGAGCAGCGCGTTCCTGCTTTGGTTGAGGCTGGTGCTGATGTTTTGTGTATCGACTCATCAGAAGGTTTTACCGAGTGGCAGAAAATTACTATTGAATATATCCGCAAAAAATATGGCGATAGGGTTAAGGTTGGTGCAGGTAACGTTGTTGACCGTGAAGGGTTTATGTTCCTTGCAAAAGCAGGTGCTGACTTTATAAAGGTTGGTATCGGCGGTGGTTCAATTTGTATCACACGTGAACAGAAAGGTATCGGTCGCGGACAAGCTACTGCTTTAATTGACGTTGCTCAGGCTCGTGATGATTATTATAAAGAAACCGGTATCTATATTCCGATTTGCTCTGACGGTGGTATCGTTCACGACTATCATATGACACTTGCTTTAGCAATGGGTGCAGACTTTTTGATGCTCGGCAGATACTTTGCACGTTTTGATGAAAGTCCTACAAACAAAGTAAACATTAACGGAAGCTATATGAAAGAATATTGGGGCGAAGGCTCTAACCGTGCACGCAACTGGCAGAGATACGATATGGGCGGCGACAAAAAGCTTTCATTTGAAGAAGGCGTTGACTCATACGTTGCCTATGCAGGAAGCCTAAAAGACAATGTTACACTTTCGCTTAACAAGGTGCGTTCTACTATGTGTAACTGCGGTGTTTTAAATATTCCTGACCTTCAGAAAAATGCAAAAATCACTCTTGTTTCATCAACAAGTATTGTTGAGGGTGGTTCGCACGATGTAGTATTAAAAGATAATCAAACAATAAAGTAATAAAAATAAAGGTTGTAGCTAAGCTACAACCTTTATTTTTATTTTTCATCACATTTACTTATATCCAGTCTGCATACCGATACTTCATATGCAGTTTTAGTAACTACCTCTGTTTCGCTAAGTTTTTTCTGATAATCACGTGATTGCATTCTTCCCCAAAGCTTTACATTTTGCCCCACAACAAAATTTTTAGCAAATCTGGCATTTCTTCCCCATGCTATGCATGGAATATAGTCAGACTTGTTATAGGCACGATTTACAGCAAGCAAAATATCTGCTATTTCACGTCCGAATGGTGTTACACGATAAACAACAGGTTTACATATAAATCCGTTTAAATACACCTCGTTTTCAGAGCATTCTTCATCATCTGCCGCTCTAATTTCTTTAGCAAACAGAGTAAGAATAAGTTTTATTCCGCCGTCTGTATAGTTGTTGTATGAACGAAACTGTCCAAAAACGGCAATTCTATCGCCCGGCTCTATTTGAATTTGTGACAAAAGATGCTCTGATATAGTAACAATAATTACATCTGCCGTGCTGCTAAGCCTTTCTGCTTTAATTCCAAAACGATAAAAGCACTCGCCGTGCACCTCGTGACTATATGTAAGATAACTATCAACTACTCCTATAATTTTAGCCTCGTTATCTTCAATGCAGTTTAACATACCGTCTTCTCCCTTCAAGTAAATGGTTACGGTATATTTTATGTAACTGCACACACACTTAGAACACTATTTTAACTTTTTGCGATTTTTTGCAAATCATAAAGTTTGTTAAGAGCCTCGATAGGTGTTAACGTTGATAAATCCATACGTTCTATCTGCTCTTTAATTTCTTCTGCACGCATATCTCCAAAGCCAATCTGTCCACTTTCCTGGATGTTTTCTTTTGCTAGACCTAAAGGCTTTGTTTTTTCTTCTTTTTTATCAATTGATGCTAAAATTTCTTTTGCACGTTTTATAACATTAGACGGAAGACCAGCAAGCGCTGCAACCTCGATACCATAGCTGTCGTCTGCTCCACCACGAACTATACGGCGAAGAAATGTAATATCATCACCACGTTTTTTACAAGCGATATTGTAATTTTTAACTCCGTCCATACTACCCTCTAGTTCTGTCATTTCGTGGTAGTGCGTAGCGAACAGAGTTCGAGCACCCAGTTTCTTTTTATCTGCAACATATTCAGTTACCGCCCACGCAATCGAAAGCCCGTCAAACGTACTTGTTCCACGACCTATTTCGTCCAATATAAGCAGACTTTTAGATGTAGCATTTTTTAAAATATTCGATACTTCTGTCATTTCGACCATAAACGTACTCTGTCCTGCCGATAAGTCATCGGATGCGCCAACACGTGTGAATATTTTATCGCAAACACCGATTTTGCACATAGATGCAGGAACAAAGCTGCCAATTTGCGCCATAAGTGTAATTATAGCCACCTGACGCATATATGTAGATTTACCTGCCATGTTAGGACCGGTTATAATAAGCATTCTGTCATCCTTGCAGTTAAGCTTTGTGTCGTTAGGAACAAACAATTCATCCTTTAAAACTTTTTCTACAACAGGATGTCTGCCGTCGGTTATTTCAATTTTATCTGACGTATCAACCTCTGGCATACAGTAATTACTTTTAGATGCAACCTCTGCAAATGAACACAAAACATCGGTAATTGCAATAACATATGCCGTTTTCTGAACACGCTCTACACTTTCTGCAACCTTATCACGAATTGCACAAAACAGTTCGTATTCACGTGCTTTTACACGTTCTTCTGCGCCTAATACCTTAGACTCTAGCTCTTTTAATTCTTCGGTTATGTATCTTTCACCATTTGTTAAGGTTTGCTTTCTTATATAGTGCTCGGGCACTTGCTCTTTATAAGATTTTGATACTTCGATATAATATCCGAAAACACGGTTATAACCTACTCTTAAGGTCTTGATTCCCGTTTTTTCTTTTTCTTCTGCCTCGATTTTGGCAATTGCACCCTTGCCGTTTAACATTAAATCACGATATTCGTCAACATCCTCGTCATAGCCTTTTTTAATTATTCCGCCATCTTTTATGGTTATTGGTGCATCATCCGATATAGATTCGTCTAAAAGAGCCGCAATATCACCCATACAATCTAATTTTCTGCATTGCTCTGCCATAAGTGGTGATTCTAACTGATACAGCTTCATTTCAAGTTCAGGAAGCGGCAAAAGTGATTGACGAAGCGATATTAAATCTCGTGGATTTGCACTTTTGCACACTATTCTTCCTATCAATCTCTCTAAATCGTTTATGCCTTTTAAAAGCTCTTGTAAATCATCTCGAATGGTTTGTTTTTTTACAAGCTCTTCTACGCTGAACAATCTTTTTTGAATCATTGCGCAGTTAACTAAGGGTTTTTCGACAAAGCTGCGCAATAAACGACCGCCCATTGATGTTTCAGTTTTGTCAAGTAACCACAAAAGTGAACCCTTTTTAGTTTTTGCACGCATTGTTTCGGTAAGCTCTAAATTTCTGCGTGTAAATATGTCAATATCCATATAATCGCCGGGACAATAATAGCTTGCACCCTTTAAATGCCCCATTGTCATTTTCTGTGTTTCGTCAAGATAGTCAAGCAGAATGCCGAGCGATAAAAGTATGTGCCCTTCTTCCGGCAGACCGCAATCCCCCATACTTTCTTTTGAAAGCTTAGTTAAAATATTTTCTCGTGCGCTATCAAAATCCGGCTCGACTTTTGCCTGCTCTATAAGACAATTAAAGCGATTTTTAATTTCACCAACAAGCGCAGGATTCTGTGCAACTGACTCTGAAATAATAATCTCTGACGGACTATATCTTGCCAGCTCATTAATAACCTGATTTGTGTCAGATAGCGAGGTTACAAAAAGTTCTCCTGTTGTTATATCTGCAAATGTAGCTCCAAAAGATGAATCAACAGATGCTAAGCTCGCCAAAAAGTTATTTGTTTTATCATCTAAGAGCTTATCATCTGTAACCGTTCCGGGAGTTACAATTTTAATAACATCACGTTTAACTATACCCTTAGCTAAAGCAGGGTCTTCTAGCTGTTCGCAAATAGCTACTTTATAGCCTTTTGAAACCAGCTTTGCAATATATGAATCTGCCGAATGATGCGGAACACCGCACATTGGCGTTTTTTCTCCTTTTTCCGAGCGGTCACGACTTGTAAGAGTTAAGCCTAACTCCCTTGATGCAGTTATAGCATCATCTAAAAACATTTCGTAAAAATCGCCCATTCGAAAGAAAAGTATAGTATCAGGATAGTTCTTTTTTACCTCCAGATACTGCTGCATCATTGGGGTCAAACCTTTTCACTCCTTATCTTTAATACCGCATTATTAGTGGCAACCAGAACAGCCGGCACAATTTCCGCCGCAATCTTCCTGCTCACCCTCTACACAGAAAGATATTATGGTATTAACCTGTGTAATAAGATTATTAAAAGCTGATTTTGCCTCTAAATAATCGTTTACAACTTTGTTTTCTACAAGTTTTGCCATGCAAGCCTGAAGTTCCTCCTGATAGCCTTTTAAAGCCTCGGGAGTCATATCTGTTTCACGCATTTCTTTGGTTATTTCTTCTCTGCGCATCTGATAGTCGTTTAATACCTTTTGCGCTTCTTCATCACCTAAAAATACGGTTTCTAATGCTTTAAAATGCTTTATCTCGTTAGATTCTGCAATCATCATACCAAGCTCACGTGCTTTTTCATAAATCTTACTCATAATAAATCTCCTTTATCAAACAATTTCTCCGGTTAATGACCAAGTGCCGACCTTGGTTATTTTTACATTTACAAAATCACCGGCACGGCATTTTCCGTTATCGTTAAAGTTTACAATTTTCCCTCCGGTGTTCTGCCGGTCATT
>JAFQAG010000105.1 GCA_017416985.1 Clostridia bacterium | reverse complement strand
TCAATATCATATTTTCGTCCAGTTTCTCTTAAACCTAAATAGTTGTTTCGCATATCCATTATAACAGATATTTTGAATTCTGGCGAGTGGGTTTTAAAAAGTTGTCCTTTTTTTGCCATAAAAATATGCACCTCCAAAAGTGTCTACCTTTTGGGGTGCATATCAATAGCGGGTGGGTTTTCATTTTCGGGCATAGCCCTAATACTGCTGGCAACGCACAAGTGCGTCTTTATGTTGGTCTGCCAGCCGTGCAACTGTTACTTGCACCCATAAATAGGTTGTTATAGTCAATTTATTTTAAAGTTTTAGAATAAAAATAGGCTCCCTTGTGTAAAGGGAACTGTCGAACGCAGTGAGACTTGATGGATTGTTTCCTTATTTTTATTGTTTTCTATTATTTTTAATTTAACAATTACAATCCCTCCGAGTTTGCTACGCAAACCCATCTCCCTTTACACAAAGGAGGCTTTGCTCATTAAGACTTTCTGCTAAATTGCTCACTGGTGCATTGCATAATTGCACTGTGTTTTTTAGTAATGATATTTTTTCTTTTTAATAGCTACACAAGAAATTGAAAGAGTTGCTGCCGCAACCTCTACAACAACAAGCGAAAGCCATATTCCGTCAATTTCGAGCCATATGGGCATAAGCATTACTGCCGCAATCTGAAAAACGATGGTTCTTAAAAAAGAAATTATTGCTGATGTAACTCCATCGTTTAAGGCAGTGAAAAATGCCGAGCCGAAAATTGCAAAACCTGAGAATAAAAACGAGAATGAATAGAACTTAAAAGCTCTGTGTGACATAGCAAATAAGTTTTCGTCATATCCTACAAACAGCTTAGAAAGCGGATATGCCAAAAGCAGAGCAAGCACTACCATTATAACTGAAGATATGGCTATAATATTAAAACTACGCTTTCTTAAATTTTTAAGCTCGTCATAATTTTTCGCTCCAAAATGAAAACTGATAACAGGCGAAACGCCTACGGCATAACCTAATGATACGCCGCAGAAAATCATTCCTACATACATCAAAACACCGTAAGAGGCTATTCCGTCTTCGCCTGCATATTTTAAAAGTTGTATATTATAAAGCATACTCACAACCGACATTGAGATATTACCAAGCAGTTCTGACATCCCGTTTGTGCAGGTTTTTATTAAAACCTTAGAGTCAAAACTTGTTTTTGTTAATCTTAAAACACTCGAATTGGGGCACATAAAATATATAAGCGGAATTATACCACCAACCACCTGACTTATTGCCGTTGCCGCCGCAGCACCAGCTAAGCCCAATTTAAATACTCCTACCAATAAAAAGTCAAGAACTATGTTGATTACTCCTGCTGCAACTGTTACTATCAATCCCCATTGAGGTTTTTCTGCAGTAATAAAAAAGCTTTGGAACTCCATTTGAAGCAAAAACGCAGGCAACGCAAATAATATAATACGACCATAAAGCACACAATGCTCCAGCATTATTCCCTCAGCTCCCAAAAAACGTGCAACAGGTCTTAAAAAAGCAATACCAAAAACTGTAAGGACTAATCCTGTTATAATTGATGTATAAACAATCAGCGAAAAACGGCGGTTTGCCTTTTCTTTATTTCCCTCGCCCAGAGTTTTACCTACAAGCGCACTACCGCCTGCTCCAAACATAAAACCTACCGCTCCCAAAATAATTAAGAACGGCATAATAAGGTTAACTGCTGCAAAAGAAACTTTGCCTGCATAGTTTGAAACAAAAAATCCGTCAACTACACCATAAATTGATGAAAAAATCATCATAATTATCGTAGGAAACGTAAAAAGAAAAAGCTTTTTATATGTGAAATGCTCCGATAAACGAATCATACTAATCCTCCTGTATTTTAGTAATATTGCAATTATAGTATGAACGATGTTAAAAGTCAATACCAAGAAAAAATTTAATAAAAATATTTTAAACACTCTCACCACTTTTATGTTTTCGTCATAGTATGTAACATAACTAATCAAAGGAGGTAAGAGTTATGGGATGCGATAAAGGTTTCTTTGGTTTTGGTGGTAACAATAGCTGCCTGTGGATAATTCTCATCATTATCCTTCTGTCTTGCTGCTGCAACGACTAATTCTACCTAGCTTAAAGAAGGGTGTGTTGTTAAAACAACACACCCTTTTATTTTTGAGCTAAACTTTCATTTTTGTCCACTTACCCGATTTAAATCTGAAAAACATTGCAAAAATTCTTATTGTCTGGTCTGCAGTAAGACCTATCCACGCTCCAATTAGCCCCCAACCCAACGGATAACAGAAAGCCCACGACAATAAAGGTCTTATAATAGCAGTAGAAATAAATGAAATGAGTGCCGTAAATTTTGTATCGCCGGCACCGCGCAGACTTCCTGAATATATGACCTGCGCAACCTGCATAAAAACAATTACTGTCATCATTCTCATAAGAATACTGCCGTAATCTAAAATATCAGGTTCGGTTGTAAATATCATAAAGAAGCGGTTTCCTAAAACTACAAACAAAATGCTTAATATTAAAGAAAATAATAAGCCTATACGTTGGCATACCGAGGCATAAATTTTGGCTAAATCATCACGTTTTTCGCCCAGACTCTGACCAACCAAGGCAACTGATGCAATGGATAAGCCATCGCCTAACGAGAACGAAATGGTAAGAATGTTCATACCTATCTGATGTGCCGCAAACGGATTTGTACCAAGATTTGTTACTGTAAGTGCAAAAAGCAGAAATCCTATTCTTAAAAAAATCTGTTCAACGAGTGTGCTCGAACCAATATTTAAAATTGAGGATATAGACCTTTTGTCAAATTCAATTTTAAAATTATGGCGAAGATTTAAAAAATCGCCTTTGTGCATAACCGATGCAACACTCATTGCACAAGCAACTACCGTTCCGCATACAGTAGCTATTGCAGCACCTGCAACACCAAGTTTGGGAAATCCTAAATTGCCGCCGATTAACAGATAGTTTAAAACAACGTTAACCAAGTTAGATGTTATGTTTGTGCGCATTGTGATTTTTGTATTTCCCACTCCACGCTGAGCTGCATTTATAACAAGCGATACAACGTTAAATATCATACCGCCCATTATTATTCGGTAGTATGTAACCGCCTCGCTATGCGTATCTGCCTCGCTACCCATCATACGTATAATTGGGTCTGCAAAAGTAACGCAAATAACACTTACTATTGCGGCAAGCACAAGAGTTATAGCTAAAGCCATCCTTAATACATTGTTTGCACTTTCTGAATCACATTCACCTTTTCGCCGTGCCACAATTGCCGAGACAGCTGTATTTAAAGATATGAAAATTGCAAGACCTATAAACTTAGGTTGGGTGGTTAAACCAACTGCGGCTATTGCATGAGCGCCGATTGTTCCAACCATTGCAGAGTCAATCATAACAACTAAGCTAACCAAAAAAGACTCTGTTATAGATGGCCACGCAATTTTTATTGCTCGCTTAATAAGGCTTTTTTCGTCAGGAATTTCTCCTGACCGCTCTTGTCCTTTTAATATTTTATTGACATTAAGCAATGCACTCATAATGTTCTCTCCCCAAAATAACGTAAGGAGCCGAAAGCTTTCACTTGCGGCTCCGCACCTTTTTATGTCACATCTAACCGCAAAGCCATATGCTGTGCTGATTAGTCAATTTTAATTTTTTCGATTTCTTTTTCGTTGATTTTAATATCAAATTCAGACTGATATGAATCGATAAGTTCATTATACTTATCCTGCATTAAGTAACCCTTAACTGTCTGGATTGCACTGTCATACATTTCGCCAGATGTCGGAAGTGCATAACGTTTAATGATATGCCAACCGTAGCTTGATTCAACAAGCTCGGTAATTCCACCAACTTCCACAGAGAAAGAACCCTGTGTGAACTCAGGTACCATTGTACCAGAACCGCTTGCATCGTTACCGTTTTTGTCGATTACGTATCCGTCAGGCATAGATTCCATACCAGGATCTTCGCCATATTCAGCTATTAATGATTCAAAGTTTTTACCTGCTTTTGCCTTTGCTAAAACTTCGTCTGCCAAAAGCTTTTGCTCTGCTTTATAAGCCTCAGGATCTATGGTTTCTTCTGATTCAGCAGCTTCTGCATCTTCCTGCTTTGCATTCATAATAAGAATGTGCTTAACACGTGCATAGTCGCTGTTATATTTTTCGTTAATTGCCTCGTCAGAAACTGCGAGTTTATCAGGCTCTGTAATCTGAACATTCTGAGCATACATACTTGCT
>JAFQAG010000104.1 GCA_017416985.1 Clostridia bacterium | reverse complement strand
GATAGAGCTTAACAAAAAAGTAGAAGCAGGTACTTATGATATATACCTGGTATTCGAAGATGATACACCGGAGGAAAGCAGCTCAAGTAACTTCCTTTATTTCGGATTCTTAAAAGAGGGTGCAGACCTTTCAGAATACAAGGTTAAGGTCAGAGAGTATGGTATGTATTTTGATGAAACATTGAGTGTACAAAATGAACAAAGACCGTTCCACAGTCTGTTTATCAATGCGGCTCCGTTCTATTATCAGAAAGGTATCTTATATACCTTACCCGGCACAGTAGCAGCGCATACAGATGTAGATATTCCTGCAGGATGCACACATTTCTACATTGATTATGCAGCGACTGCAGAGTATGCAGGACAGCCTGTAGAAGTACGACTTGGCAGCCTTGACAGTGAGCCGATTGCTTCGTTTGTAACAGAGGCACATACCTTTGAAGCCGGTGAACCGAAAGCAATAGAGCTTTCGCGTGAGATTGCAGCAGGTAATTATACAGTATACTTAAGCTTTGGCGGAAACAATCCAGACCAAACCATGCAGCTTAACTGGTTCGGCTTTGGTGTTGAGTAAGAATGAGATATTCAGGTGGTGAACCTGGTTTGCCACCTGAATAATACGGATTATTTATTACGGAAAGGCAGGACAAATTTATGAAAAAACTAATAAGCCTGGTCGCTGTGTTTTTCCTGTTAGTGTGTAGCACGTTGATTTGCTCAAATGCGTCCGCTGCTCAAGAGGCAAATTTAATTTTTGACCTTGATATTAATTATACCGAAGCGGATGGTCTGATGCTTTCTAATAAAGCAAGCGACAACTCTGTTTTTGGTGAAATTACATATGGAACACGAAATTCTACTGCTACAAATGGATATGAAACACATTCGCCTACATACAGTCAGGACGACTTAGGTGTCCAGTATCTGACTTTTGCTAAATATGACACATCAAGTACTGCTGATACAGCAGCGAACAGAGCGAGCGCTGTTAAGGTTGCTTTAAACACAGCCTATCAAGGAGGTGTGTTTGCAAACACTCAGCCAATCAGCTACGAAATATGGGCAAGACCGAATTCTGTGGTTAGTAGCGCAAGTGCTTGGGGAGCGTTGCTCGGAGTAGGTTCAGATACCAATAACAATTCCTCAGGTGCATATGCTTACGAGCTGCGTCTTACAAATGGCTCGGGCAGCTATAATTTTAATCAATTTGACAATTGTACATCCTACAATAATACCGTTGTTGGTGCTAACGGAGCAAGTCATTTAGACCGTTGGACGCATTATGTTGTGACACGTGAATATGATGCAACAAATTTAAAATGGATTTACAAATTTTATGCAAACGGCGTATTGGTTAACACGATAGAAAACTCGGTTACAGCTTTGTTTGATTACACAACAAAATCTACCGCCGGCGCACCAATAAATTACCTTATTATTGGTAATGGTGCTGGCTCAGACCGTTATCGTTCATTTATTGGGGATATTGCAGCGTTTAAAGTATATGACGGACTGCTTACGGACGATTATGTAGAAAATGCATATAAAAATGAGTTGGGTGATTATATAAAGCTCATTAATGCAACTAGTAATTTATCAGAAATAGATCCTGATGCAGACGAATTTTCGATTTACTTCGACGAATCACCTGATTTATTAACGATAAATGATGAAATCTGCATAAAGACAGCTTCAGACGAAAAGGTTGCTACTAAATTTATAAGTTATGATGCAACGTCAAAAACAGCTGTTTTCAGCTTGCTTGATTATCTTAATGCGGGTGAGTCTTATACATTGTGCTTAGATGATGTAAAAGACTCAGACGGGTTGCCTCTTAAAAGCTCAAGACTACCTTTTATTGCTAAAGCAAAAAGTAATGCTTTAACAGTAAATTCTTCCGTTGGAACGCTAAAAGATGCAAATGGTGAAATAACAGAATATATCGCACAAGCAAAGACTGTCGATATAAGCATGGATGTCAGCAATAATTCAACAGATGATAAAAAGGTTGTAATGGCAATGATAATTTATGACCAATCAAGCCGTCTTGTAAAAATGATAAGAACGCCTGATACAACCATTTTGGCAGGGCAGCAAAATCTGATGCTTGAGGTTACAACGGCAGGAGATGCCGAAATTGAGCTTGCTGAGGGCTATAAAATTAAATCAATTGCGTGGTCTGTTGAAGAAAATACAGGAGCTATCGCTTTTTCAGCACCTGTTGAACTGTATTAAATAATTTATGTAAGAAAGCTGGTGAGAAAAAATGAAAAAGTTAATAGCTCTTTTGATGACGATATTATTAGTTATGCCTTTAATAGAGCTACCTGTATATTCGGCAGGGCTTGACCCATATAATACGGTCCTTTGTTCATCGTTTGATGAAGAAATAAGCTTGCATACCAGAGCAAACTTTGCAGTTACCGCATCACAAGTATCTGCAATTTGGCCTACTGACTATCTTGGTTTTAAAGATTTAGATTTTGGTAAATGGGGACCAAATAAAGTAACCTTTACTTCTGGTGCACGAGAAGGAATGGCATCAATGATTCAGTTAAGACTCGATGCACCTGATGGTGAGCTGATTGCAGAAGTTCCTGTAACACAGATTAACTTCCAGACGGGTGTTGCAAATACAGTACCGATACTTGCTGAAATAAAAGGTGTGCACGATTTGTATGTTACAACAAATCAATCTACGGCTGATTTGTTCAGTTTTTGCTTCTATACAGAAGACCCTGACAAATTTACATATAAGGATTTTAGTATAAATAGAGCATATCAGAATATGAGCAACGATTTTACGGGTAATGCAGCCAATATTCTCTGGCAGCTTGGAATTATGACCGGTGAAGAGGGAAAGAATTTAGATGCAAATATGCCAGTCAGCCGTGCAGAATTTGCAGATGTAATTTATGGAATATATAACAAAAGAAATCCGGGAAATTCAAGCGCAGAGCCAGAGCAGGGCATAGAAACAAAATTTTACGATGTAACTGCTCAGTCACCTTATTCCAATGCAATTTCGTATTTAACACAAATAGGTGTTATAAACGGAATAACAGAAACAGAGTTTAAACCGAACGAGTATATTAAATACATAGATGCGGTAACAATACTGGTCAGAATGCTCGGCTATACAGAAATTGCGGAACTAAGAGGCGGATATCCGCTTTATTATATCCAGATGGCAGATGATTTGGGATTTTATGATTCAGACATTGATACTGACGATGTTTTGCGCAGAGGTAGTATGGCAGACTTGGTATTTAAAGCATTAAAATCAGATTATCTCGAAATTGTTGGAATAGTAGACCCGGATTATGCGGTACATGATACAAAAAAAGGAGTTCTTGGAAAGACTCAGAAGGTTTATAGCGACATAGGTATTGTTGAAGCTACAGAAATTAGTTCGCTTACCATGCCAAAAACTAGTATGGGCAGAAATGCCGTTATGATTGATGGCATCACCTATGATGTTGGAAAAACAGACGCGATTGGCTTTTTGGGCATCGAGTGCGAATACTTTTATGAAGTTGACAGCAAGACAGGGGGAAGAACTCTTCGTGCCATAGCACCAAACAGAAAAACAGAAATGTTAGAGATTTCTTCTTTGGTTGACGAAATTACAGAAATATCGGATTCTAAAATTTCTTACATTCTAAATGGTGAAACGAAAGAAGAGGAAATTGAAATATCCAAAAAGGCATATATCCTTTATAACGGAGTGGCAGCAGATAGTAGCATAGAGCTGCTTGTTAACGAAAGCGACTTTAAAGGAACAATTATTGCTGCAGAAAATATCGATGGCAGCCAAAGCATTATTATTAACGAATATGCTGATTATGTAATTGAAAGTATTAACTATGCTACCGGAAAAATTACCGGTCAGAGCGATAAAGGGGATTTTACTCTTTCTGATAAAGATTTATCTGTAATTTATGATGAGAATAATGAAGAGCTCATATTAAAACAGTTAAAAAGCGGAGATATTCTTACAGTATATCAAAGCAAGAATAAAACAGGTAAAAAGTTCAGCAAGGTATATCTTAGCAATAGCTCAGTAAGCGGAAGTATAACCGAGATTGATGAAAGCGATTATTATATTAATGATAAAAAGTATAAGCTTTCAAACAATTGTGTAGACAAGATTAATGTTGGTCAGAGTGGTGTGTTCCTTTTAAATATTTACGGCGAAATAGTAAAGGTTGGAACTGATAGTGATAGCTCACTTATTGTAGGATTGTTTATGGCATATGATCAAAAACCTATGGGTGTTGATGATACAGTCATGTTTAAGCTTATGACGCTTGATGGTAAAACGAGCTCCTTTAAGGCTGCAAGACGTGTTAATGTAGATGGCACACAATGCAAAACTGCAGGAGAGATTGTAAGCGTCGTTTCAGGTCTGGAGGAAGAAACAGCTGTGCGTTATCGCTTAAATGCAGCAGGCGAAATAGATTTAATTGATACACCGAACAAAAATGATGGTAGCTATACAAACAGACTTACATTGCTTAATCCTGATGATACAGCAAGCTATGGATACAACAGACGTTCAGAACTGCTTTATGATCGTACATCAGGTGGCACAGGCGCAGTTAAATATATTCTGTCGAAGAATGCCACGGTATTTGAGTTTTTTGGTATAGATGATCGTGAAGAAAACTGTGTTGTCGGAAGGGCAGAGGAGATTGTTGCGGTAACAAGCGATAAGCTGAATGGTAAGTTTTATTCAACTATAGGTGATGAAATGCACTACATAGACCTTGTTGTATGGGAAGATTCTATTTACAGCATGACATTATCTGATGAAAGCTTGTTTGTGGTTGACGAAATAAGCGAAAAAATAGGCGAAGATGGCGTAATCAATAAAGTACTTCGTGGCTGGAGCGGCGGAGAAAGGGTAGAATATATCATAAACGAAAATGCCGTCACAAATGATATTAAAGACACAGATACCGCAAACGATCGTGAAAATAAAAAAGAAACGTTTAAGAATATTATGAATAATCTTAAAACCGGTGATGTTTTAAGATTTGAAACCGGAGCGTCAAAAGATATAAGAACAGGCGCATTACTCTTGCTTTGTGACGGAGCAGAGAGCAGAGCAACAAGCACTACCCCGATTAAGCCAACTCTTCATAAAAACAAAAGGTCTTCCGGTTCGTCGGGTAATTTAGAGGATCATTTGTGCTTTGGCGAAATTATAGAAAAATATGATAATTATATTGTTATTGACACCG
>JAFQAG010000103.1 GCA_017416985.1 Clostridia bacterium | reverse complement strand
TTTTATATGCCATGATTGATAATCTTAGAGAGCTTTATCCTGATATAAGACTTTGTGTATTGTCAAAATCACCTAAACAAACTGCGGCAGAATACGGCGTATATTCTATTAACAGATATCACTTTTTAAAGGTGAAAAAGGCAATTAAAAACAGTAAATTGTTAATCAGCGGTGGCGGAAGCTTGCTTCAGGATGTAACCTCGAGCAAATCGCTCTGGTATTATCTTACTGTTATAAAATCAGCAATAAAAAGTGGAATTAAAGTTATGGTTTATGCAAATGGCATTGGTCCTATCAATAAACCGAAAAACCGTGAGAATGCCAAAACGGTATTATCTAAGGCTAATTATATAACTTTACGTGAAGCAGATTCGCTTAATGAACTTAAATCAATCGGAATTAACAGCGAAAAAGTAAAAGTAACAGCAGACCCGGCTCTTACAATAGTGCCTGCAGACTCAGGTCGTGCCAATGAGCTTTTAAAATCTTGTGGTGCTGATGAAAATGAAACATTAATAGGCATTTCAGTAAGAGGTTGGAAAAACTGCCGTGCAGATTTTATGGACAGTGTAGCTGACGCTCTTGACGAAATATGCGGGAAGTATAATCTTGTACCGCTGTTTTTACCTCTAAAATTCCCTGAGGACATACAAACATCAAATGAGCTTGCAGCAAAAATGAGCACTAAGGGGCACATAATAACCCAAAAACTTACTGCTAAAGAGATAGTTGCAGTAACTGGAAGATGCAAAACCATTTTAGCAATGCGACTTCATTCGCTTATTTATGCGGCAAATATGAATGTTCCGACAGTTGCGATAGCTTATGACCCTAAGGTAAGCGGATTTATGAACTATCTGGGTATGGAGGATTATGTTCCTGCTGAAACTCTGACTAAAGACGAGCTTTTAAAAGCTTTAGAAAAAGTGATTTTAAACGAAGAACAAATAAAAGAAAATCTTGCCAGCAATATTAAAACTCTTGATTTAAAAGCACGTGAAAACGCAGAGCTTGCTCTTGGTTTAATCAAGGAGGATGCGTAATGCGTTATATGGGAATTGATTATGGCGATGCTCGTGTTGGTGTGGCTCTTTCTGACCCATTAGGAATGATGGCACAACGCTTTACCACTGTGCAAAATACCGGCGGTAAAAAAATGTTTTTGCAGCTTTTAGAAATAATTAAAGAAAAAGATGTGGGGCACATTGTTATAGGAATGCCAAAAAATATGGATGGCACAGAGGGATTCAGAGCAGAGGAAACATATGCTTTTGCTGAAAGGTTAAAAACCTATACAGATATAGAAATAAGCTTTTGGGATGAACGTCTTACGACGGTTGCGGCACACGGATATTTAAGTGAGCTTGATGTTCGCGGCAAAAAACGAAAAGACGTGGTTGATGCCGTTTCGGCAGAACTCATATTAGAAGGCTATATGAATAGTCTTTCAAAATAAAATTACGAAAGGAAAGTTTTTATGGCGAAAAAATGGTGTCTGCCTGTGTTGATTTTATTGCTTTTATTAAGCATGGTCTTTACCTGCAATGCCGCAAGCCGTGAGTATTATTACGATGGCGCATGGCATCCGTATGATGGCAATGAATTCAGCCTTAAGGTAAATGGCAAAACTTTAAAGACATCTATGCCGCCGATTGTGTTTAAAGACTATTCGGTTGTTCCTGCACGTGAGGTATTTGAGCATTTAGGTGCAGAAGTGAACTGGGACGGCAAAAACGCAACGGTTACGGTTTCGTATGACAAAATAGAAATTTTCTTAAAAATTAATTCGACAAAAGCCAAGATAAACGGCAAAACTGTAAGTATGCCGATTGAGCCGAAAATTATTAACGAAAAGACAATGATTCCTGTCAGATTTGTGGCGGAAGAAATCGGTCTTTTAGTGGATTTTGATTCAAAAACAGACACGGTTTTAATCAACTCGCAAGAAGAAATTAAAGAAACACCAAATGAAAATATTATAGAAGAAACAGAAGAAAAAGTTAAAATTAAAGAGATAAAAAGCAGAATAAGTTCATCTAAAAAGAGAGCGACAATAACTATTAAAACCGATAGCGATGATGCAGAATATTCAGTATTTGATATGGCGGAGCCGGACAGAATGGTAGCTGATATTAAAAATTCGCAAAACAATACAGGAATTGACAGCATTAAAATAGATGAATACAACATAGAAAAAATACGCATAGGTCAACAGGTGGATTATACAAGAATAGTAATTGATATGATTGAAATGTCGGAATATGATGTTGAAATGGATGGTTCTGACATAATTATAACCATTGAGCTTGTAAACCCTAAGACAACTGAAAAACCCGGACTTGTTCCGGTTGACCCTAATGCTGATTCGCACATAAAGCCGACCGAATCACCTGAGTCTGACGAAACAGATATTCCTCAAGACGAGCCGAGTGATGAGTCATCAGCTAAGCCTGAAGAGTCAACAGACCCATCGGCAAGCCCGACACCAGAGCCGACTCCACCACCTATAAACAGATATGTAACCATTGATGCCGGTCATGGTGGAAACGACCCGGGCACAATTTATACTGATGAAAATGGTGAGATAACGGCAAAAGAAAAAGATATAAATCTTGCTGTGGCGCTTTTAGTTAAAGAAAAGCTCGAAAAAAATGATGTTAAAGTACATATGATTCGTACAACAGATACATATGTTGATTTTGAAAAAGTTGGCAAAATTGCAAACGAAAAGAAAACAAGTCTTTTTGTGAGCATACATACAAATTCTGCCCCTGCTCCTGAGGCACACGGAATAGAAGTATGGGGATA
>JAFQAG010000102.1 GCA_017416985.1 Clostridia bacterium | reverse complement strand
TTGTAAAAATTTTTGTTTTTGTCTAAAAGTACTTTCATTTTATATCACCTTTCAAGTATTATTCAACAACCATTTCCACCCAGTTTATAATAGTTTTGCCTTTATCTGCGACAAATTGAATGCTCTGCTCTGTTTGTTCGCTTGCATTAATATGTGCAAAATAACATTTTGTGTTTTCTGATACAACATTTGTAGGCTCATCAATTTTATAATCTTTAAAATCAACAATATTTTCACCATTTAATAAAATTTCTAAATTATCCGGTGTCCCTTCGTCAAAGCCTAAAATTAATTTTACTTTTTTGTTTTCAGGAATTTTGCCTGTTCTTATTGAAATACTTTCTCTTTCCCCGTCAGACAGTTCTAACGGAAGTGGCATCCATCTTTTAAAGCCTTCAGGAGAAGCTGCTTTCTCCTGCCCCATAACAACACATCTTGTTCTGTGTTTATAAATTTCTTCTATCGTTGCACACGTTTTTTGCACCTCAGAATCTCGCTCTGTTCCACCCTGTCCGAAATAGTTATAAAGATATATTCCGTCAGCGCCGCCTGATAAAAGGTTTGCAGATAAGCCTCTTGCGGTTTCCGCAGTCATATATGCTATTCCTGATGCACTACTTGAAAGCAAAGTTTCAAGGCATCCTAAAACCTCTACTCCGTCAAGCTCTTTTTTCCATACGTCAATCGGTATGCCGCTATCACAATTTGACCATCTTGGTGATGGAATAATCACATCTACAAGCCCCTCTTTTTCCCAGGTGCGTGCATCAAAGCCAAAGGCTAAGGATTGGTCAATATCACGATTTAATCTTACTGCAATTTTGATTTTGTGTCCGTATTTTTTCTGTGCATCATTAACAATGTTTTTGACTTCACGAATAAAATCGTTCATTATTTTTACGCATTCATTCATATTGTCATCTATATAATCAAAGCAATACATTTCACGCATAAAATCAAGTTCTATTCCGTCTACATCATATCGGCTAATTTGCTCTTTGATATAGTCAAGCATCATTTTGCGAACTTCATTTATTTTATAATTAAGGCATTCACCAAAATATCCATATTTTTTGCCTAATAACCAGCCACTTTCTTTTGCCTTATAGAAAAACTCACTTTTTAACCACGACTGCACGTGGCAATCATTCATACGAACAGATAACCATGCCTTTTTACCTATTGATTTGCATCTTTTAATCCATACATCGTAAGGGTCTGTTCCATATTCTTTATTTATTTTATAAAGACCTTTATAATAGTCTTTATAATCAACTATTTCACCATTATCATCAGTTTGCAGATATTTATCAGCATAAGATGACCAGATTTTTGTATCCGTTGCTGAATACTGACAAAAAATACAGAATAAAACATCGGTTACCGATGTATCTTTATACATATCGACAAAGGGATACAGCATTTCTTTAGAAAAATTTTCTTTTGCTGCAAGATTATTCAAAAATGGTGTAGCCGTTGAATTTATGTCAATATTACAATACATACGCATATTTTATAGCTCCTTATTTAAGCGATAGTGTTTCGCCTGCTTTTACACAATACGTCTTACCACTTATATCAAACCAAACATCAATAGCTGACGGATTGTGAATAAGCTTTTTATCGTAGCTTGTATACAGTCTTTCGTATGC
>JAFQAG010000101.1 GCA_017416985.1 Clostridia bacterium | reverse complement strand
TTTTCATTGTTTTTTTCATTTTTATGTACCTCCAAAATTTTATTTGTTTTGCTTGTTTTTTGTGTCTACACTATGTTAGACTACGAGGTTTTAAAAAAGTTCCAAAGATTTTTTAAAATTTTTTAATTTAAATAATTTTTTTGAAAAACTTCCTATTATATATATCATAAAATAAATAATTTATCTTTTCATATATTTCCTATGGACAAATCAAAATAAATAGTTTATAATATAAACAGAACATTTGTTCTGGAGGTTTTAATGTGGAACGCAAAATTTTACACGTTGATATGAACAACTTTTACGCCTCGGTTGAGTGTCTTTATAATCCTGAGCTTAGGGGCAAGCCGGTTGCAGTAAGCGGCAATGTAGAAAAACGTCACGGGGTTATTTTAGCTAAAAGCGAAAGCGCAAAAAAATGCGGAGTTAAAACAGGTGATACCATCTGGCAGGCACAGCGCAAATGCCCCAATATAATTTTTTTACCGCCGCATTTTGAGCTTTATGAAAAATGCTCGCAAATGGCAAAAGAAATATACGCCTGCTATACCGATAAAATAGAAAGCTTTGGTCTTGACGAATGCTGGCTCGATGTAACAGACTGCATTCACTTTAACGGCAACGCAAAAATGCTGGCTGATGAAATCCGCAGACGCATACGTGATGAGCTTGGGCTGACTGCATCTGTCGGTGTCAGCTTTAACAAAATTTTTGCAAAATTAGGCTCTGATATGAAAAAGCCTGATGCAACCACACAAATAACACGAGAAAATTTTAAAAAGCTCGTGTGGCCCTTGCCTGCAGGCGAATTACTTTTTATAGGTAGAAAAACCAAAGAAAGACTTTTAAACTTTGGAATTAAAACCATTGGCGATTTGGCAAACGCAAATCCTGCTGAGTTAAAAAGATTGTTGGGCAAAAACGGTACAACTCTGCACTCATACGCAAACGGCGAAGATAATTCTCCTGTAAGCAGCTTAGACGACGACCGTGATGTTAAATCAATCGGCAACAGCACCACTACTCCACGTGATTTAATTACCGAAGACGATGTTAAAATAACTTTGTATGCACTGTGCGAAAGTGTTGCCTCTCGTCTTCGTGACCGTGGACTTGTGTGCAAAACTGTACAGATAAATCTGCGCGACAACACTTTAAAGACCGCCGACAGACAAGGAAAACTCGAATTTGAAAGCTGCGTGTCGAGCGTAATTTTTGACAAAGCATTAGAGCTTTATCGCTCAAGCGGATGGATAGGAAGACCTATAAGAACGTTGGGCGTGCGTGCAACCGAATTAAGCGAAGAGTCAACTCTTCAAATGTCGTTGCTTTCTGATATGAAAAAAATGCAAAAACGAGAAGATGAAGAGCGCACCATTGATAATATAAGAAAACGTTTTGGTCATTTTTCTGTTCAAAGAGGCATTATGCTGTCTGACCGCAATTTGTCAGAAATCAATCCTAAAAAACCTCATGATGCTCCGTCAGATAAAATGTAAAACAAAAATTTACGTTTTTTGTCGAATTTTCTGAAAGCAAAATTGCACAAAGGCTCAACCAATGGGTTTATACAATATATTGTGTTTTTATTTGCAAAAAGCAACAAAATATGCCAGAAAACGTGATTGACATTTTCAAAAAATCAAATATAATTATTAATTGCCGACCTTAAATTTTTAATAACAAGGAGTTAACGCGAAAGTTCCTTTCCCGTTATTGCCTCCGGCGGATTTGATTGCCCGTGCGAAATTTTCTTCGCGTCCGCTCAGAAACGCACATGGGCGTAAAAATCTCTTATCATTCCTTGCCATACGAATAAGAGAACTTTAATTACTTTTTGCGCCGACGTATGGCGGCGGAATGGAGATTTTTATGTTAAATATATTAGGACTTCAAAAACTAACTCTTTTAGACTTTCCGGGCAATATGGCGTGCACCGTTTTTTTAGGCGGATGCAATTTTCGTTGTCCATTTTGTCATAACAGAGCATTAGTGGTCAATCCCGATTTTTCTGCCGCAATGGATAAAAATGAATTTTATTCATTTTTAGAAAAGCGTCAGGGTGTTTTAGACGGAGTGTGCATAACCGGTGGCGAGCCTCTTTTGTCAAGCGGAATTTTTGATTTCGCAAAAGAAATAAAAGAAATGGGATTTAAAATAAAGCTCGACACAAACGGAAGCTTCCCTGACCGAATGACAAAGCTTATTGAAGATAAATTAATTGACTATGTCGCAATGGATATTAAAAATTCACCTGCAAGATACCGTGAAACCGTCGGCGTTGAATCTTTTGACATCGCTCCGGTTAAAGAAAGTGTAAATATTTTGCTTTCAGACGTAATTCCGTACGAGTTTCGCACGACCTTGGTGCGTGAATTTCATACACCACAAGATATGGTAGACATCGGCGAATGGATTTCGGGCGCAAAACAATACTTTCTACAATCCTTTGTAGACTCAGGATGCCTGATAGGCGAGAACTTAAATTCTCTCTCAGGCGACGAAATAAGGGCATTTGCAGACATTTTAAAACCCTTTGTACCATCAGTTACACTACGCGGAATTGATTAACAAACAACAATATATTGTGTTTTTTAAAAAAATTCAAACAATATATTGATTTTTGTAAATTTATATGTTATACTGTTAATACACTTTGAAAATTATGGGACGAAAAAATATAAAAGAAGGAGAAAATAGCTATGTATCAAGTTACAAAACGTGATGGACTAACAACCGATTTTAACATTCAAAAAATATGTGCTGCTATTACAAAAGCATTCGAAGCACAAAATAAGCAGTATCATCCTACTACTATTGATTTACTCGCTCTTAAAGTAACCTCAGATTTCGAGCCGAAAATCAAAGACGGAAAAATTGCCGTTGAGGATATTCAGGACAGCGTAGAGAGCGTTCTTATTCAGGCAGGCTACAGCGATGTTGCTAAAGCCTACATCCTCTACCGCAGACAGAGAGAAAAAATCCGTAATATGAAGTCTACTATCTTAGACTATAAAGAGCTTGTTGACAGCTACGTTAAAATTACTGACTGGCGCGTTAAAGAAAACTCAACCGTTACATACTCGGTTGGAGGTTTGATTTTAAGCAACAGTGGTGCTATTACTGCAAACTACTGGCTTTCTGAAATTTATGATGATGAAATTGCAAACGCACACAGAAATGCAGACATTCATCTTCACGACCTTTCGATGCTTACAGGATACTGTGCAGGTTGGTCTTTAAAACAGCTTATTCAGGAAGGTCTTGGCGGCATTCCGGGTAAAATTACATCTTCACCTGCAAGCCATCTCGCAACCTTATGTAACCAGATGGTTAACTTCTTAGGTATTATGCAGAACGAATGGGCAGGCGCTCAGGCATTTTCATCCTTTGATACCTATCTTGCTCCGTTTGTAAAGGCTGATAATTTGACCTACGACCAGACTAAAAAATGCATTGAATCCTTTATCTATGGCGTTAACACACCTAGCCGTTGGGGAACTCAGGCACCATTTTCTAACATAACATTAGACTGGGTTGTTCCGAACGACTTAGCAGAGCTTAATGCTATCGTTGGCGGAAAGGAAATGGACTTTAAATACAAAGATTGCCAGAAAGAAATGGATATGGTTAACA
>JAFQAG010000100.1 GCA_017416985.1 Clostridia bacterium | reverse complement strand
TAAGAGCAACCGTGCTTACTACACTCACCAAAAGCTGAGCCGAAAATTTTTGTTTTGCTGAAAGTCCTAAGTTTCGTTTCATTACAACTTTAATAAAATCATCTACAAAACCGATTACGCCAAACAAAAATGCAGCTGCCAGAATAATTAAAATTTCGGCATTCGCCTTTTGCGGAAGATATGCAAACAAAAGCGTCGCAACTAAAACTGCTAAAATCATTGTTATGCCGCCCATTGTTGGCGTTCCGCTTTTTTTCTGATGCCAGCTAGGTCCTTCTTCACGTATGCTTTGACCAAATTTTAATTTACGCAAAAAAGGAATTAAAACCGGTGTTGCCACAAGGCATATTAAAGCTGAGCAAGCTGCTCCGCAAAGTAAAGTTCTCACATTACACAACCCCTTATCACTTTATTAAAGCGAATTTATCATAAATTCTGTTACCTTTTCAAGCTCCATTACACGAGATGCCTTAACCAGAACATAGCATCCTGCCTCGAGCACAGATGATAGATGAAAGTTAAGCTCTTCTGCCGAATCGTATGAATGAATTTTAGAGCTGTCCATTCCGCTTTCAAAGGCACCCTGAGCTATAAATTTTGCCTGCTCACCAACAGTTAAAAGCTCGTCAATTTTATTTAAAACAACCGATGCCCCTACCCCCTTGTGAGCCTCAAAAGAATACTCGCCAAGGCAGGCTATATCGCCAAGCACCGCTATTTTTTTGCCGCTATATGCACCGAGCACTTTAAGTGCCGCATTCATTGAGTCAGGTGCTGCGTTATAGCAATCGTTAATAATCGTATAGCCGTTATGGTTTATTGTGTCCATTCGCATATTGGCAGGACGAAATTCTGCTAAAGCACGAATTATATCCTCATCCGAAACACCAAAATGAATACCGGCACTTATCGCAAAAAGCGCATTATATACATTATGCTCACCAGGGATATTAAGCTTTACATCAAAGCTTTTGCCAAATCCTGAAAACTTAAAGTTAACGCTTTCAGCGGTAACTTTAATATCAGATGCGACCGCATCACAGTCGGCATTTTTTCCGACTGTATATGCTTTATGTTCAATCTCTGATAAATGTTTTTTTAATATAGGGTCGTCGCCGTTTAGAAGAACTGTTCCGCCCTTTTTAACATTATCAAATATCTCTGACTTTGCTTTGTATATGTTTTCCTGCGAGCCTAAAAGCTCGATATGCGACATACCGATATTTGTTATCATCGCAAGGTCAGGTTTAGCTACTGAAGAAAGTCTTTCAATTTCGCCAAAGCCACTCATTCCCATTTCTAAAACTGCGCACTCGTGCGAATTATTTAAACGGAAAACTGTAAGAGGAAGTCCTATTTCATTATTGAAATTGCCCTCCGTTTTTAAGGTATTCATTTTCTGTGATAAAACCTGCGCTACCATTTCTTTTGTTGTGGTTTTGCCGACACTTCCTGTAGTCCTACAACTGGGATATCAAACAAACTGCGATAATACTGCGCCGTTTGTCTTAATGCTGCCATTGTATCGTTAACACGAATAATAGTTGCATTTTTATCATCACAATTAATATTTTTTGATGTAAAAG
>JAFQAG010000099.1 GCA_017416985.1 Clostridia bacterium | reverse complement strand
TATCGTCAATAACTATAAGACCATTCTGAAAGCCAACAGTTTTTCCCATAAGCTCTGCAAAGTATCTTACAGCAGCCAAGGTCTGTCCGTCACGATAAATTATTGCTTCAACTGATGTAGGCTGTGCTGTATTAAGCCCCTTGCTTACTGTGCACTTATCCTCCATCAAAACAACCTCGTGGGTTTCGCTACGCATCATTGCATATCCTTTTTCAGGAATATCTTCATGATAGTAACCCAACGCCTTAGCCAATGTATTTATCGGTAAGTAAACCGAACCGTTGTAATTATATGGCAACATAGTAATGTTATCATTATCTATGTAACGTTTGCCGCCGTTTGCTACAATTATAGGAGCTTTAGTGTCAACGAAAACTGTATTTACTGTATTTAATACCGCACTTGACACATTTGGAATCTGTCTGCTGTCCGGAGCAGGTGTAAGTTCTTTTTCAAACGACAATCCGCTGATAGTCAGCGCAGAGTCACTTGTAATCTTCACTTCTTTTTCTCCGCTATGCTCTACATAGTCACGCCAATAGCCTGCGGTATCTCCGACGTTATACTTATAAAACTGCGGTTCAATTCCAAGATTAGCACCAAATTCAAGCAAATACGCTCCACCATCAGGAAGAACAGCAGTATAAACGTTGTCATTTGTAGCAACTGTTATTTTTCCCTGACCTGTGTAATTAAGCGAAACACTTCGTGACGCATATGGCAAATAAAAACCATATGTAGCACTGCCGCCGGCATTAATCTTTACACCATCCGATGTAACTGTAGCATTATCTGTCGCAATAATATCAGCAGCATCAATAGCAAGATGTGTATCGCCCGGTGTATATCCAAGAGTAAATTCTATAGCAGCTGATGCAGACAGTATAACACTGAACATCATCGTAAGTGCAACAAGACTGCTTATTAGTTTTTTTATCATTATCTTTCCTCCTGTCCAAATCAGGCACATTAATAACTAAAGTAATGTGTCCGGTTTAAAGACCTGTCTTAATAAAACTTACGTTTTCAAACCAAATTGGGTTTAGCGCACCTACTATTTTCTTATTTTATCCATTTTACCCTCATTCATTTTTTCGAATGCTACATTAAACTCAGGAAGTGCATCATCTGTTAAGCCATTTCTTTCAGCCACAGCAACCATGTCATCGTAAAGTTTGTTAAATTCATTGTCATTTTCTGCAATAAATATCTTTGTAAGAGCCTTTTCAAATGCTGTTCTTGCCATCCAGAAGGTTTTAGCTGCTTTTACTCCCTGCTCATCAAAACGTGTTATATCTGCATTTACTCCGTTTATGCGCCGGTCAGGTTCTATTACACCCATAGAAAAATATTTACTTGCCATTGCCGGTGTAGCCTTAACAGGATAAGAAAATCTTGGATGCTGTCTGTTAGTTCCGGTAGGATAACCCGGCCAAGACTGATTGTCTAAGCCATAATACATTGATTTTTCATTCGGTGTATTATAAGCCATGCATTCAACCAGCTCTTCATCAACAAACTGTCTTACTCCGTTTTCTTCTGTGAAAAGACCTGCACTCTTTGGTCCCCATGAATATAATTTCTGTCCTACATCGGTAAGCATAAAGTCAAAGAATCTTAATACCTGGGGAAGTTCTGCCTCTGATATGTTTTTCTTCATAATAGCATAATGAATTCCGCCAGTTACCTTGGTAGTAGATAAATATTTATCTGTGTTTAAAGGAATATTGATAATAACCTTTCTGTATTTAAAACCATTGGTAGAAGCGTTAATTGTGTCTATGCTCGGTAAGCTTGTTCCATAAAGCAAAGCATACTGTCCGCTTGCTACCTTTTCTTCAAAAGCTGCTCTGTTATCAATAAGTGAATCTTTAGAAAGTACATCCTCTCTTACTAACTGATTCCAAGTTTTAAGCTCTTCTTTAAAGAAATCCTGTTTGAAGGTATAAAGAACCTCATCCTTTTCGCGATCAAAATAAGTAAAATATGTGGCACCGGCATTAGTACCGATGTATCGTCCGAATACACAGCTTAAATAGCTCATCAGCATCCAGTTGTCTGAACCATCTGCAGCATAACTGGGATATATTTCTCTGTTACCGTCTTTAAGTCCTAATTGCTTTACTTTACGTAAAAAGTCAATAAATTCTTCTGTTGAGTTAAATGACGCATTTAAAAGCTCTTCTTTTGTATAATGACCCTTTTCGGCAAAACGTTCTGTAAGTTCATCAGTTGTATATGCCTCTGGTTTAATCATTTTTAAAATATCGTCACGCACGTATACATAGCTATATGGACTATCCGGAATTTTTGCTCTCGAAAGAAGCGCAGGATCCATGTCGGGATATGCATAGCTAAGCGGCGGTGCCATAGAAAATTCATAAATTTTGCCGTCTTCTCTGTCGCTCTTCATAAATGGATCATCGCCGCCCTGTTTGATTAAAGCATCCAGATGCGGCATATATTTAGGAATTAAATCTGTTAAGTCGTAAACCAAATCTTCTTCGATAAGCCTTGATAATACTGCGCTTTCAGGCTCCATAAGCACGTCAGGCCATTCGCCAGATGCTGCTAATCTTGAAACCTTTGCTTCCATAGATTCTCCGCCATTATCAAACGAGTCCTCTGAAAACTTTACACCGGTTACACGCTCAAGCTCAGGTGTAACAACATCCTGAGTAGCTTTTTTATTGCGTTTAACAGAACCTGTACCAGGTCCATACCACATAACAAGCTCCTGTTTTTTTCCTGTCCAATCAGGTAAATCTGAAGAATCCTCAACGGTATCTGCTAATTCGTTTACTGCAACATCGCTGCCGGCAGTTTCTTCAATTTCTTCTTTAGGTCCGCATCCGCTAAAAACTGATAACGAAAGCAAACAAGCCAATAAAACAGTTAAAAGTTTTTTCATTTTAATAACCTCCTGAAATTTATATTTTAATCTTATAAATATAAGCACATTATATAGCTTAGCTTTTTACCGCTCCTAGTGTAACGCCCTTAACAAAATACTTCTGCAGGAACGGATATACAATAATAATAGGAATTGTTGTGATTATAACCTGTGCCGAAACTAATGACTCAGGTGTTGATTTTACCGAAACAGTCACATCTTCGCCGCTGGCTTGTGCCGCCTGCAGCAATGCCTGTAAGCGTTCACTTTCTTTAACGACCTGCATCAGCTTATACTGAAGTGTGAACAAGCTTTCTTTTGTAACGTAATACATCGTTGCAGTCCAGTTGTTCCAATGGTTTACAGCTATCCAAAGAGATACTGTTGCCACAACCGGCAAACAGAGTGGGAAAATTATTCTGCACATAATGGTAAACTCATGAGCACCATCAATTGCCGCAGCATCATTTAAGCTGTTTGGCACAGATGATTCTATGTATGAACGAATTACCATTATATTGTAATAAGACATTAATTGCGGTAAAATATAAACCCAAAAATTATTAATAAGTCCGCTATGTACATACAATAAATAAGTTGGTATTGTTCCACCTGCAATAAATGTAGGAATTATAATAAACAGCATAATCTTTCTTCTGCCCGGCAAATTTTGATGACTTAAAGCATATCCAGCCGCAAACTGAATTGCTACGCCAAGCACTGTTCCTATAACTACACGAAGTACAGAAATTATAAATGCCCCATAAATTGAAGTATCAGCAAGCAGGACCTGAAAGTTCTGCATTGTAAATGCTCTGGGATAAAACGTAATTCCACCACGCATAGTATCTTTACCATCATT
>JAFQAG010000098.1 GCA_017416985.1 Clostridia bacterium | reverse complement strand
AAATTAAGTCCCATAGCAAGTCTTATGCGCTCGCCGACGATTGCTCGTTCTTTAAATACACTGTCACGATAATGCGCAACCTCACCAGGAACTATTTTATATGGAAGCTTATCTATTTCTTCAAAGGGCTTTTCTTCAAACGCAAAACGTGCGACCTCGGTAAAAACCTTTCTTCTGATATTTGTAACCGGAGTAAAAATTCCTCTCAATCTATATTCCTCCCTAAATTTTGTTAAATTTATTTTATTATATATATTATAAATTTTCAATAATAATTTTATGTAAAAAAGCTCAAAAATAAAAAATTTACAAAAATTGGTAAAAAGCACTTGCTTTTTCTGGAAATAAATGGTATACTGTAAACATCAACTGTAAAAAATATCCAATTTTAGTAAATGATTGGAAAAACTAGGAGGAAAAAATGAATAAAAAAATTTCTATTGTCTTGGTGGATGACAGTAAACCCCTTTGCGAATACATTTCAGATTATTTTTCAAAAACCGATGAACTTGAGGTGATAGGAGTAGCTCACGATGGCGAAACAGGATATGAAATGATTTGCTCATTAAAACCCGATGTAGCGCTGCTTGATATCGTAATGCCTAATGTAGACGGACTCGAGCTGTTAGAAAAATTAAATAGCGAAAGACCTGATAAAAACATCACCTATATTATGTTATCGGCGGTAGGCAATGACAGTATTACAACAAAAGCTATGCAGTTAGGAGCGCATTATTACATCGTAAAACCATTTGAAAAAATGGATGTTTTAACAAAGAAAATTGTTCAGGTTTATAAAATTGTAAATGGTATTCAGAGCAGTAGTCCAAATGTATCTGCAGGACTTGTTAAAAGTGCTGTTCCTGACAGTAAAAGCAGAATTCCTAACGGAATTAATGAAGATAATCTGCAGGCAGTAATAACTGGTGTTATTCATGATATTGGCGTGCCTGCACACATTAAGGGATATAACTATCTGCGTGAGGCAATAGGTCTTTGTATTCACGACAGTGAATTTATAAATTCAATTACAAAAATGCTTTATCCAACTGTTGCTAAGAATTATCAAACGACATCATCACGTGTTGAACGTGCTATAAGACACGCTATCGAGGTTGCGTGGGGCAGAGGTAGCGAAGAAGTGCTTACAGAGCTTTTTGGCTATACCATTGATAATAATAAGGGCAAACCCACAAACGGAGAATTTATAGCAATGATTTCTGATAGCATTCGCCTTAAAATGAAAAATGCAGTTTAAACTTAAATCAAATCTTTTCCCCTTTATATTTGCAAAAGCCGCAGAGTTTTCTGCGGCTTAAATTTTTATGTTTTTTAATAAATCTGCCTTAATTCCTGCTATTAAGGCAAGTGTTGTAAAAGCTATTGCACTATGAATATCCGGCAATGAATTATAAATACAAACGGGAAATTCCTGACATTCTATAATGTTTCCCTTAAGATTTACTATGTTTCGTTGAAGACAGTACTGAAATCTAAGGCAATTATCTTCATAATATATTGAAGATGCAGTTGCAGTTGCAAAACTGTTTAATCCGTAGGTGATGAAAATGCATTTTGATATATCAGATACCAATGCTACATCATCAGAGTTTAAAAGATGTATATAATCAGCTTTAGCAGTTGTGGTCAAGGGTGTGTTTTCAATTAAAATATCATAATGGACGTCTTTTTTTATAGTGTCGAAAATAAAATCTGCATCCCAATCGCAGATGGTGTTATTGCAAATAAATCCGTGATGTGTAAAAAAGTGATTGGCAAGCTTTTTGATTTTAAAGTCAGATTCACAAATTCCAACAGTTATCAACAAAAACACCCCGATATTTTTCGTTAGTAAAAATAGTTTGCACTCTTTAATGCGTTTTAAACACATTAATTTTAAAAAGTTAATGCTGTTTTGTTCTTTTATTGTTTTTAAATGCATATTCTTAAATGAAAATGTTATTTGTGCCGCATATGCGGTATTAAAAGGGAGGAAACCATGCTATGACCATTGATTTAATAAAAGAACAGGTCAATTTAAATGAATTAACTATGAGCACATCTTCCGTAATAATGGTTGACGGAGATGTGATAGTGCCCGATGTAAAACCGGATATTAAAGAAATTTTAGTTGCAGAAGCGGTTGCTAACATCACAAAAAAAGAGTTATCTAAAGGAAAACTTTCGGTTAGCGGAGCGGTTTTAATTAAAATTCTATATGCGCCCGAAACTGACAGCGAAACCTCGGCAAAAATTAAAAATATGTCAGCAAAATTTGAATTTTACGACAGTATTGATTGTCCTTTAGCAGATAGCTTTGCAAGTGTGCAGGCATTAGCAGAGCATATTGAGCTTTCGGTTATAAACTCAAGAAAAATTAATATGAAGATTGCAGTTGCAATTAAAGTTTGTGGTTATGCCAATAAATCATTAAGCCTTTGCACAAATGTTTCTGAAGATTGCGGGCTTGAGTACAGAATGAAAAATTTAAGCCTTTTTAATTCTGTGGCAGATGTAGAAAAAAATCTTATTATTGCCGAGGCGATTGAAGTGCCTCCGTCAAAGCCTGAAATTGATGAAATATTAAAAATGAGTATTCGTGCAATAAAAAATGACTGCAAGGTTATGAATAATAAAGTTATGATAAGAGGAATTTTAAATGTATCAACCTTATATTCTGCAATGGCTGACGAGTACTCTTTGGTAAATGTTGAGCATGAAATTCCTTTTACAGAAATTTTAGATATTGAAGGCGCAACAGAAGATTGTGTTTGTAATGTGATTTATGATGTTAAAGATGTATCCTATATGGCTAAAGCGGATTTAAACGGTGAACAGAGATTAATAGCGCTCGAAGCCGAACTTGTAGCCTGCGTCAGCTTGTCGCACTCGGCTGAAATAAACGTATTAGAGGATTGTTATAGCCCTAAAGCATCAACGCATTTAGCAAAAGAAACATTGCATCTTAACGAATTGATAAACGAGGGTATATCTATGCTTTCGGTTAAAGAAATGATGTCTGTACCGGAAGAAATGCCATCTGTGGATGCTGTGTATAATATAGATATAAAGCCTGTAATTACCGAAACAATGATATCTGACTCGAAGCTTTACATAAAAGGAAATGCAGCGGTATTTTTGCTATACGTATCTGAAGGGTGCGAAGTGCCGCTTACGGCTTTAGTTAATGAATATCCGTTTGAGCAGGTTATATCGCTTGATAGCTGTAAAGATGAACATATTGAAGATGCTAAAGTATCAGTTTTATCTGCAGGCTTTACGTTGAGCTCTCAAAGTGAGGTAGAAATAAGATATACCTTAGAGTTTTATACAAGGGTACTGTGTCCTTATAATGTAGAGGTTGTTTGTGGGTGTGAGGTAGCAGATGATACAGAAAATGAAAAAGTAAAATTAATGCCAAGCCTGATAATTTATTTTGTTCAGCCTGGCGATACAATGTGGGAAATAGCCAAAAAATATAAAACTACCTTTGCAAAAATAATGTCGGCAAATAAAATAGATGACGCAAACAAAATTTTTGCAGGGCAAAAATTGTTAATTCCAAGAGTGTAAAATAAAAGCTTGTTGCGCACGCAACAAGCTTTTTATATTGTATACGAAAAAGAACTTCGCAAATAAAATTGCGAAGTTCAACTTTGATTTGTAATATTTTTATCTTTGAACGTTCTGCGCTAAATCCAACACTAAAAGGGGATTATTCTTCCCAGTTGTGATATACATTCTGCACATCATCGTTGTCTTCTAATGTGTCGATAAGTTTTGTCATAAACAAAATATCTTTTTCATCAGTCAATGCAACTGTGGTCTGAGGAAGCTTTTCAACTTCAGCAGAAGCAAAGGTGTAACCTTTTTCTTCTAAAGCATCACGAACAACGCCTAAACTGTCGGGGTCAGTAAGAATTTCGAAGCAACCTTCCTGAGCAGAAAAATCTTCTGCACCAGAATCTAAAGCATCCATCATAACTGTATCTTCGTCTAATTCGCCTTCTTCGTTGTCGATGATGATAACACCTTTAGCATCAAACATAAAGCTAACGCATCCTGACTGACCAAGGTTGCCGCCGAATTTATCAAAGTAGTGGCGCATATCGCCTGCGGTACGGTTTCTGTTATCGGTAAGAGTTTCAACGATAACTGCAACACCGCTCGGACCGTAGCCTTCGTATGTTATTTCTTCATAGTTGTCTGAATCGTTAGCACCGGATGCCTTTTTAATACAACGCATAATGTTGTCGTTAGGCATATTGTTTGCCTTTGCTTTGGCAATAGCATCACGCAACTTTGCGTTAGAATCGGGATCCGGACCGCCTGCTTTAACAATTACAGTAATTTCTCGACCGATTTTGGTAAAAACTTTACCTCTGGCTGCGTCTGTTTTTTCTTTTTTTCTTTTAATGGTGGACCATTTGGAATGTCCTGACATTATTATTCACTCCTGACTTTTATAACAATTTAATATTTATCCTTTGAATAATTTTTTTTGGCTTTGAAATAATAAATTTAAAGCTCTGAAAATTCCGAAAGGAGATTTTTTATGTTGCAATATTTATGGGTTTTTTTAGTTGGCGGTGCGCTTTGCGCCATCGCACAGATTTTAATTGACAAATGCAAGCTTACCCCCGCTCGCATTTTAGTAATTTATGTTACGGCAGGTGTTGTTTTAACGGTTATCGGTGTTTACGAGCCTTTAGTCGATTTTGCCGGATGCGGAGCAACTGTGCCCCTTACCGGTTTTGGTTATTCTTTAGCTAAAGGAGCTGCCAAAGGAGTTGCCGAAAAAGGCTTTTGGGGAATTTTCTCAGGCGGTGTTACAGGTGCATCAGCAGGAATTGCTGCCGCAGTATTTTTTGGATACTTAGTTGCACTTATTGCAAAGCCTAAAGAGAAAAAATAACTCAGATTATCTTAGCATATCAAGGCTGCTCATCGAGTTAAAACGGTCACCGGCCACAATAATGTGGTCAATTACATGAACGCCAATAGCCTCTAAGGCTGCTACAATGTTTTTAGTAGCCTCGCGGTCACTTTGCGAAGGAATAAGACTTCCGCTCGGATGGTTATGCATTAAAACAACATTTACAGCGTTGTGCTTTAAAACCTCACTGACTACAACACGTGGATATGCTTCTGTCTGATTTACAGTACCTTTAATAATTATACCACTATAATGAATACGTCGGTTAGAATCAAGGCAAATAATGCCAAATTCCTCATTTTTCTTTCCGACATACATAGATACGGCATATTCGCCAATGGCATTTGTAGATAACAAGGACGTGTTTCTATCCCATTTAGATGAAGTATATACACGGCTTAAACTCGGTATAAGATTAAGCAAAACAGCCGCATTTTCACCGATTCCGTCTATTTGTTTTAAATCCTCTATATCGGCATCTAAAACATTTGCGACAGAACCAAAGTGATCAATTAAACGATGGGCAAGTTCGTTAATATCTCTGCGCGGGATGGCATAATAAAGCAAAAGCTCTAAAACCTCGTGCGGAGCAAAACTATCAAGCCCTTCTTTCATATAGCGGCTTTTCATACGCTGTCTGTGTCCGTCGTGTGTCATGAAAAAACGCTCCTAAAAAATCAAACCTTTAAATTGCGGCTTCCCGGTTTAACGAGCGGAATACCCTGTTTGCACAATGGGCAGTTGTCCGGCTCGTATGAAATAACTTCCATTGATATTACAGATTCAAACGGAACACCGAAATCAATTTTGCCGCCTGTGCGGTCAACAACAACGCCTAAGCCAACAACCTCTCCGCCGTGCTTTCTTACAATGTCGATAACTTCACGAACAGAACCGCCTGTTGTAACAACATCTTCAACGACTAAAACCTTCTGTCCCGGCTCGATTGTAAAGTTGCGGCGAAGTGTCATTTCACCATTTTCACGTTCCGCAAAAATATTTTTAACGCCTAAATGACGAGAAACCTCGTAGCTCATCTGAATTGCACCGATAGCAGGACCGATAACGAGCTCAACACCCTTATCCTTAAACTTTTCAGCTAATGCAGCGCAAAGCTCTTCGCTGTATTTTGTGTGCTGGAAGATTTTTGCACACTGTAAATATTTGTCTGAATGACGGCCAGATGTCAAAAGAAAATGCCCCTCCTGCAGAACATCAGCCTCTTTTAAAACTTCTAAAACTCTTTCTTTGGTTATCATAATTTCAATCCTTTCTTTGATGTCTGTTATACTCATATCTTCTATTTTACACATTTTATTACAAAAATTCAACCTATTTATTTATTTTTTATCAGAATTATAGCGAAAAAATATAAATTACATATAATGATAATAAAGAAAAGACATAAAACTCTTTAAGAGAGGGGGTAATAAAATGGGATATGCCATTATTGTTTTTTCTTCATCAACCGCTGCATCAAGACTAAAACGACTGGCATCACGGGCAGGGATCGCTTCTTTAGGGGTTGTTCAAACTCCAAAATCCGTTTCGCAAAACGGATGCTCGTATTCGCTTAAATGTCCGACCGGTGCACTTTCGGTTTTAAAATCGTTGGCAGATGAATACGGATTAAATTATACAAATATTTACAGAGAACTAATAAGTCAAAACGGAACAAAAAGCTATGAGCTTTATTAATAAATATCCACATGCTATAAAGTGTTTTCGTTATACAAAAAAGTCGGCTGTTGTTTTGACAGCCGACTTTTTGTCTTATAACTTATTTTAATTTTTCTTCTAACAGAGCTTTAATCATAGCGGGATCTCCTGCGCCCTTTAATTCTTTCATACAAGCACCAAAGATAGCCTGCAGAGCTTTTACCTTACCGCTCTTATAGTCTGCAACAGACTGAGGATTTTCGTTAATGGCCTTGTCAATGACTGCTTCCATAGCAGAGGCATCAAATTTCTTATCCAGGCCTTGTTCTTTGCAGTAAGCAACTGGGTCAACATCCTGCTCAACAACTGCGATAAGTATCTTTTTGCCTGCGTTACGGTTAATGTCGCCGTTATCCACCATTTTAATTACGGCATAGAGCTTTTCTGCAGTAATTACCAGGTCATTTAAGGTTTTTCCGTCTTTGCGTAAAATACCGGCACAGTCTGTTAAAATCCAGGATGCAGCATCTTTGGCATTGGCACCCATTGCCACAACATCATCAAGTAATTTACTGATTTTGTGGTTAGAAATGAGCATATCAATTTCCTTATCAGAAATGCCGGCCAAACGGTAATCTTCAGCCTTTTCATCCACAGCGGCAGGCTTGTTTGCCTTGATTTCTTCAAGCCATTCATCGTCGATGATAATCGGCATTAAGTTAGCATCGGGGAAGTAGCGATAGTCTGCCTCGGTTTCTTTATTACGCATAGCAAGAGTTTTGCCGCTTGCATCATCATAACGTCTGGTTTCCTGCACCAATTCTTCGGTTTCAAATTCTAAAGCGTCAATATGGCGCTGTGCTTCATAATGGATGGCTTTTTCAATAGCTTCGAAAGAACTCATATTCTTGATTTCGGTACGAACACCAAATTCTTCGTTGCCTTCAGGACGAACAGAAATGTTAACGTCGCAACGCATTGCTCCTTCTTCGCACTCTGAAATGCCACCTGAGCGGAACATAGACTTTAATTTGTTTAAGTAAGTTACTACCTCTTCGGCACTTCTGAAGTCGGGTTGGGTAACAATCTCAATCAAAGGAACGCTGGTACGGTTAAAATCAACATAAGAATATTTACCGCCGTGAACCAGCTTACCTGCATCTTCTTCCATATGAATCTGCTTAATGCGGACATCACGAGTGCCGGCAGAGGTTTTTAAGGTAACACAACCATTGGTACAAATAGGGTGGTTGAGCTGTGTAATCTGATAAGCACATGGCAGGTCAGGGTAGTAGTAATTTTTCTTATCAAAGGTGGTGTAGCGGTTAATATCGCAGTTTAACATGAGTCCTGCTGTTACAGCCAACTCAACAACATGCTTGTTCATAATAGGGAGCATACCGGGCATGCCGCTGCAGGCTGGGCATACGCAGTCATTGGGCTCTTTAGCAGCAGAATGACCGCCGCAGGAACAGAATATTTTTGATTCGGTGCTGAGCTCCACGTGGGTTTCAAGACCGATAACCAATTCGTAATTCATGATTATTCACCCTTCCTTTCAACGCTGTCTGCAAGGCTTAAGAGCAGACCATCGGAAAAATGCTTGCCCATAAGCTGAATACCACCGGAAACTAAAGCCGGAACACCGATTAAGTTAGCCAAAGCGGTGAACACACTTTCGTTAAACACCTTATTAAAGGCTTCATGGATGTCATACGCCTCGTAAGCGGTTTTGCTTACTGCCGGTGTTAAAACAGCGTCATACTGTTTCATCAGCTCTTCAAACTTTTCAGCCAGCACACGGCGAACCTTTAAGGATTTATCGTAGCAGGCTTCGTAGCGATTTTTAGAAAGAACATCAGAACCGTACATAATAACAGCCTTTGTTAAGAAATTAAAGCCTTCAGTACGGGAGTTTACATATAATTCATCAATGTTTTTATATTCTTTAGCACGATGACCAAATTTCACGCCGTCATAGCGGGAAATGTTGTTGCAGGTTTCGGCTGTCATTAAAATCTGCCAAGCTGTGTTAGCAGTATCAAAAATATCAAATGAAATTTCTTCAACTGTCACGCCTGATGCACGAAGATCTGCCGCAAAAGCGCTGATGCGAGCTTTGGTTTCGTCATCTGCTTTTTCTAAAAGCTCTTTAATGATGGCAACCTTTTTGCCAGAAACGTCGGTGAAAGAGTAGTCATAGCTTTCATTTTTAAGGCTTGTGCCGTCTTTTTCATCGTGACCGGCAATTACATCCATAATTTCTTTCGCGTCAGATGCATTCTGTGCATATACACCGATTTGTTCACCGGAAGCAGCACAAGAGATAACACCGTAACGGGATACTGTACCATAGCTTGGCTTTAAAAAGTCAACACCTGAAAGAGCAGCAGCACGTCTTGCACTACCGTTCATATCCACAGCTAAAGCGGCCTTTACCTCTCTGTTTGCAACGGCTTCGGCAGCGGCACCTTTTAATGTTCCATCTGCTTCAGCACCGTAAGAAAATTCGCCTAAAAGGTCAAGACCAAATTCACCAACGTTGGTTTTGCCGGCAATCTGGTAGCCTTTATTTTCTAAACGTGTAACGGCTTCAGCACTAAAAAGAGGTTTAAAACCTGTGAGCATTTTAGAGCCTGCCGTAGCCTCTACATCTTTTACTAAAATCGTATCATCAACGGCAATGTTACCATCACCGATTTTTGTTTTATAATAGTTCATTTT
>JAFQAG010000097.1 GCA_017416985.1 Clostridia bacterium | reverse complement strand
TTATTAATATTGCCGGAGGTCATATTATGTCAATTTTTAATAGAGAAGAGCAGTATTTAAAACTGCTTGCAGGCGGTGAGTGTACAGTAAAAGAGCTTTCAGAAAAGCTGTTTATAAGTGAGCCAACTGTAAGACGTGATATTATAATCTTAAAAAATAAGGATTTAATTGATTCGAAAAGAGGAGTAGTAAAGCTAAAACCTAAATATGCAGACCAAAGGATTCCGTTATTTGTGCGTGATTTAGAATATAACGAGGCAAAAAAAGAAATTGCTATAAAGGCGATAAAATATATCAAAGACGGTGATGCAATTATGCTGGATGCATCAACAACAGCTTATCACATATTGCCGCACCTTGCGTCGTTTAAAAATATACTCGTTATTACCAATGGAGCAAAAACTGCTCTTAATGCGGCGGCGATGGGAATAAAAACAATCTGCACAGGTGGAGAAATGACACTTGAATCCTTTTCGTTTGTAGGAAGCGATGCCGAAAAAATGTTAAGGCAATACAATGCAGACATAGCATTTTTTTCGTGCAGAGGTTTTTCAGACGATGGTATGGTTACGGACAACTCTATTTTAGAAAATTCTATGCGCAGAATTATGATTAAAAAATCAAAGAAAAAGTTTCTGTTATGCGATAAAAGCAAGTTTGGGCATAAGCATTTAAATACATTATGCTATGAGGATGAGTTGGATGAAATTATAAGCAATTAAAAAGAAATCAGAGCATTTGCTCTGATTTCTTTTTAATTATATGAATATTATTTTTTCCAGGTGTAAGGGCTAAACAAAAGTAGCATTGGGAATATCTCAAGTCGCCCTGTCAGCATACAAAAGCTCATAACAAGCTTTGAAAGCGGAGAAAATTCTGCAAAATTACTCATAGGACCAACTGAGTTAAGACCAGGACCAATGTTGTTTAAAGTGGCGGTGATGGCAGTAAAGTTTGTAGTAAAGTCAAAGTTATCAAGGCTTATTATAAGCATTGCAGCAACAAAGATTACGGCATATGCTGCCATAAAAACATTAACTCCGCGCACAGTTTCGTGCTCAACCAGTCTGCCGTTCATTTTAATTTTAATTGTATGTCTTGGATGGGCGCTTGTACGCACTTCTTTTATTATACTTTTTACAAGAATAATAATTCGCGAAACCTTAATACCACCGCCGGTACTGCCGGCGCAGGCACCTATAAACATAAGTAACACTATTATTGCCTTAGACAGCTCGGGCCACAGATTAAAATCTGTTGTTGCAAAACCGGTTGTTGTTATTATAGAACCAACGGTAAATGCTATATGGCGAAGTGCCTCTTCAACGGTTTTAAACATACCATAAGTATTTATAAAGATAATAAGTACTGCCGATAAAATTATAGCCAAATAAACTCTTAGCTCTGTCGATTTAAAGAAAGCTTTTCGTTCTTTGAAAAACAACATATAATACAGTCCAAAGTCTATACCGAACAAAATCATAAAAATTGTAACAATATACTGAACATAGGGGCTATATTCTGCAATCCCGGAATTTAATATTGCAAATCCGCCTGTTCCGGCAGTTCCGAAAGCGATGGTAAGAGATTCAAATAAATTAAGTCCACCCAAAAGCAGCAATATAACTTGTATTAATGTAAATACAATATATATTGCATATAAAATTTTTGCAGATTCTTTAATTTTAGGCATAAGCTTTCCTACCGAGGGACCAGGGCTTTCAGCTCTTAAAAGATACAAATTTCCGCCGCCTGCCATAGGCAGAATAGCCATTAAAAATACCAAAACACCCATACCACCCAGCCAGTGAGTAAAGCTGCGCCACATAAGCATTGATTTTGCAAGAGCCTCTACATCGGTAAGTATTGATGCTCCTGTTGTTGAAAATCCTGAGCAGGTTTCAAAAAAAGCATCAATATAGCTTGGAATATTGCCCGAAATAACAAACGGTAAAGCACCAAATGCGCTTATAAAAATCCAGCATAATGCAACGGTTACAAACCCTTCCTTTGCATACATTACCTTGCTTTTTGTCTTTATAGCTGTTAAAGCAGAACCAATTAAAAGGCACAAGCCAATTACTGCAAAAAAGGCTGCGCATTCACCGGTTTCGGTGTATACAAACGAGCAGACAAGGGGCAAAAGCATACATGCTCCCTCTATTTTCAGCATCCAGCCGAGAATATTTAATATCATTCTGTAATTCATTTTAATTATCCTCTATTTTAAAATATCGCTGATATCTTTAAAGCCTTCTTTTAAGGTTACAACAATAACTGTATCGCCGGGCATAATTATATCGCTACCACGGGGAAGAATTATTTTTCTGTTACGGTTTATGCATGCAATAAGAATGTTTTCTTTAAGTGCCAGTCTTTCAATCTTAACATTTGAAATAGGCGAACCCTCTTTAATGCGAAACTCTAGAGCCTCGGCTTTACCGTCTAATATAAAATGCATAGTTTCGATGTTGCTGCCCAAAGAGTTTTTCATTGCACGAACAAATCGTACTATATATTCTGCAGTAAGATTTTTAGGATAAATTGTAGTTCCAAGCTGCAAATCACCTATAACGTGACCATATTCTATTCGGTTTAATTTTGTAACAACCTTGCCGCTGGTCTGACTTTTTGCATATAAAGAAAGCAAAACATTTTCTTCGTCAATATTTGTAAGCGATACAAAAGAATCAAAACGCTCAATTCCTTCTTCGGCAAGTACTTTGTTGTCGGTTCCGTCGCCGCAAACTATTGTTGCTTTAGGAAGAAGCTGAAAAAGCTCGTCGCATCTTTCTTGCTTTTGCTCGATAATTTTAACTCCAATGCCTGTTTGCAAAAGTCTGTTAGCAAGATAATATGTCATATCGCCGCCGCCAACGATAAGAGTATCTTTTACACGGTCGGTACGAACGCCAATCTTTTTAAAGAAGTTACCAGCTTCGCCTATTGGCGCTATAATACTGATAAAATCGTGTGCGTGCATAACAAAACTACCCGAGGGGATAAAAGCCTCGTTGCCTCGCTCAACACCGCACACCAATATGTTACTGCCAAGTTTGGCATAAATATCCATAACCTTAAAGTTATCAAGGGGGGAGCCTTTGGCAATTTCAAATTTTAAAATCTCGACTCTGCCCTTTGCAAAGGTATCAATATTAATAGCAGACGGAAAGCGCAAAGCTCTGGCTATTTCGGTTGCTGCCGTAAGCTCGGGATTAACAATAAGTGCTAAGCCCAGCTCGTCTTTTATAAGGCTGATGGCTTTAAAATACTCAGGCTTTCTTACTCTTGCGATGGTCTGACAGTTCTGACTTAGCTTTTTAGCCAACAGACAAATCATAAGATTTAACTCATCGTGACCAGCTACAGCGACCAAAACATCGGCGTTTGCTATCTCAGCTTGGGTAAGAGTATCAATGTCTGTTCCGCTGCCGATAACGCCCATTATGTCGTGCTCGTTTACCATTTCATCCACAACAGAGGCACGTGTGTCAACTAAGGTAATGTTGTGATCTTCTTCGCGCGAAAGCTGTTCTATAAGTTTTTGACCGACTTTTCCGCATCCTACAATTATAATATTCATAATAAACCTTCTTGTTGTTATAGTTTTAAAGCATATTATAGCAAAATAATAATATAAAGTCAAGATATACCTTTAGTTTAAAAATCTGATATCATTTAAAAAATGTTGTAAAAAGAATAGGTAAATCTATTTTTTTTGTTTAATTAAATTATTTACTTTTTTATACGTTTGTGATAGAATAAGCAAGTGTGAGTTTTTGTTTATTTAATATTTTTAAAAAAGGAAGCGAATATTTTATGAGTACGTTGTTATCAGTTTCTATTGCGCTTTTGGCAGGCCTTTTAATGACCAGAGCGTTCAAGCCGTTTAAATTGCCGTCAGTTACGGCATATTTAATTGCCGGAGTGCTAATAGGTCCGTATTGTTTAGGCCGTTTAGGCATTGACGGTCTGGGATTTAATACAGCCGAGGCAGTAAGTAAGCTGGCGTTAATTTCAGAGGTTGCACTTGGATTTATTGCATTTTCAATAGGAAATGAATTCAGACTGTCTGACCTTAAAAAAACAGGCAAGCAGGCTTTAGTAATCGGTATTTTGCAGGCTCTTACAGCAACTGTGTTTGTAGATTTGGCACTTTTGGCAGTACATATGATAATGCCTGATAAATTAACCGTTCCGCAGCTTTTAACACTCGGAGCTATTGCAACTGCAACTGCTCCTGCTGCAACATTAATGGTTGTACGTCAGTATAAAGCAAAAGGTCCGCTTACCAATCTGCTTTTACCGATTGTTGCACTTGATGATGCTGTCGGACTTATTGTGTTTGCAGTATGCTTTGGTATAGCGCGAACCTTAATTGAGGGAAGCGTAGACTTAGTATCTATAATATTAAATCCTTTAATTGAAATTATCTGCTCGCTCGCTTTAGGTGCAGTTATGGGTTGGATTTTAACACAGCTTGAGAAAATGTTTAATTCAAACACAAACCGCCTTAATTTAGCAATCGGTTTTGTATTTTTAACGGCAGCACTTTCAATGCGTGATTTTCATATCGGAGCAGTACATATCAGCTTTTCATCACTTTTAGTATGTATGATGCTGGGTACAGTTTTCTGTAATGTCTGTCCGTTATCGCATGACCTTATGGAAAAAACAGATAAATGGACATCACCGCTTTTTGCATTGTTCTTTGTTATAAGCGGAGCAGAGCTTGAGCTTGGTGTTTTTGCCGATATGGCGATTGTATTTGTTGGTATTGTATATATCATTTTCCGTTCGCTCGGAAAATATTTCGGAACATTTGCAAGTGCTAAAATGGTAAAATGTGAGCCGAATATTTGTAAGTATTTAGGTATTACACTCTTGCCACAGGCTGGTGTTGCACTTGGTATGTGTGCTACTGCAATGCAGTTGGGGGCACAAGGTAACCTTATAAGAAATATTACATTATTTGCAGTTTTAATTTATGAGCTGGTTGGTCCATTACTTACAAGACAGGCGTTAATGGCAGCGGGTGATATTAAGCCTATGTCTGATGAAGTGAAAATGCGCCGTCAGACAAAGCTTGAAATGGCAAATAAAAATAATGAGCAGTAACATATATAAAAATCCGAATGCAATGCATTCGGATTTTTATTTTTTAAAATGCTAAATTATCCATTTTTGTTTTTATTCCTGTATTTTCATTGCAATAGGTCGAAAAAAAGGGTATAATAATTACAAGGACTTATATAGTTTGCTGATAAAATTTTGAAAAGGAATGAATTTTGTGTCTATAAAACGTGTTAAACGGCTTTTAGCTGATTTTGAAGGCGATGCTGTTATAATATCAGAGTCTAAAAACCGCTATTATTACAGCGGATTTACCGGTACTGAGGCAACCTTGCTTTTAACATCTGATGAAAGTTATATTTTTACTGATTCAAGGTATCATATTCAGGCAAAAGAGCAGGCAGAAGATTTTACTTTGGTAGATTCTGCAAAAAACTCTGTTGCTGATTTTATAAACGAAAAGAAACTTGCTCACGTGGGATTTGAAGAAGAAACCACGAGCGTTCGTGCGTATAATAGTCTTACCAAAAAACTTGAAAAGTGTACTGTTGAAGGAATAAATCAGCTTATAAAAAATCAGCGTAAAATAAAAGATGAACAAGAAATTGAATATATAAAAAAGGCGGCTGAAATTGCTGATAGTGCATTTTTATATATTTTAGATGAAATAAAACCCGAAAAAACCGAAAAAGAGCTTGCTTTAATGCTTGAGTTTTATATGCGTAAAAATGGGGCGGACGGACTTTCGTTTGATACTATTTTTGCATCAGGTTTAAGAAGCGCGATGCCACATGGGGTTGCAAGTGACAAAAAAATAGAAAAAGGTGACCTTGTTACGATAGATTTTGGATGCACATATAAAGGTTACTGTAGCGATATGACGAGAACCATTGCGGTTGGCAGTATATCTGATGAAAGACGAAAAATATATGAAATCGTTCTAAAAGCACAGCTTGCGGCAAAGGATGCAATCCGTCAGGGAGCTTTGGCAAGTGAGATTGACAGCATTGCCCGAGGCATAATTTCTGAGGCAGGATATGGCAAAAACTTTGGTCACGGTTTAGGGCACAGCCTGGGTCTTGACATACACGAATTTCCGTCGCTTTCGCCAAAATCTGAAGAAACTCTGGCAAGTGGTATGCTTATAACTGATGAACCTGGTATTTATGTTGAAGGTTTGGGCGGAGTAAGAATAGAAGACTTATTGTTGGTTACAGATGATGGGTGTGATAATTTAACATCATCACCTAAAGAGCTTATTATACTTTAATTTTTGACATCTAAGAGGTGACATTATGATTTCTAAAATAAAAAGCTGCGGACTTTTAGGCATCGACGGCTTTATGGTTGACGTAGAAACTGATATATCAAACGGAATGCCTGCTTTTGATGTTGTAGGTCTGCCCGATGCCGCCGTGCGTGAATCACGTGAGAGGGTTCGTTCTGCAATGAAAAATTGCGGGCTTAGCTATCCGCAAAAGCGAATTACGGTTAATCTTGCACCTGCAAATATAAAAAAGGCAGGTCCGTTTTATGACTTGCCCATTTCAATAGGACTTATGGTAAGCTCGGGGCAGTTAGACCCAGTCGGTCTGGATGAATATTTGTTTTTGGGAGAGCTTTCGCTTACAGGCGAGCTAAGACCTGTAACAGGTGCTCTTCCGATGGTAATGTGCGCAAAAGAAAACGGCATAAACAAGATCATTCTGCCACCTGCTAACGCATCAGAGGCGGCGGTTGTTGAGGGAGTACAAATTTATCCTGCTCGTTCATTAGGCGAAATTGTGGCGCATTTTATGGGTAATCAGCTGCTTGAGCAATTTACAGTAGACATTGATAATCTTTTTAATATAAATGAAGAGTATTTCGTTGACTTTTCAGAGGTAAAGGGGCAGGAAAATGTTAAGCGTGCTTTAGAGGTGGCGGCAGCCGGCGGTCATAACTGTCTTTTGATTGGCTCACCAGGCTCTGGCAAAACAATGCTGGCACAAAGACTGCCGACTATTTTACCCAGACTTACCTTTAGCGAGGCACTTGAGGTAACAAAGCTTTACAGTATCGCAGGGCTTTTAGATGAGGATACATCACTTTTGTCAACAAGACCATTCAGAAGTCCGCATCATACAATTTCGGCTGTCGGTCTTTCAGGCGGAGGAACTACACCTCGCCCCGGAGAAATTAGTTTAGCACATAACGGAGTATTGTTCTTAGATGAACTGCCTGAGTTTTCAAAAGATGCGCTAGAGGTAATGCGCCAGCCGCTTGAAGATGGAAAGGTTACAATTGCACGTGTAAACGCAACTTTAACATATCCTTGCAACACGATGCTGGTTGCAGCGATGAATCCTTGAGAGTTCATATACAAACGACCACAAAAACAAAAGAATACATAGTTATTAAAATTTCATTCTATGAAGAAGATTAAATTTGTTATATACTAACCCATATAAACTGAAAGAGACATTACTTACAATTAGGTAGGTAGTGTCTCTTTCTTTATTTTCTGTTAAGGAGGTCTTGACTAAATATTTCTCTAAGTCAAGGTATTTATATATTTATACACTACATAATTAAACCCTTGTCATTTAAGCAATTTTCTTAAATAAAAAATTCATTTGTTTTATATGAGCCCTGTATATTCCATCATCAACAAACTTTTCTAGATCTTTCTGTTTGTAGTTTTTTGTAAGATAGAATGTTTTTGTTCTCTTATCTTTGGGTTGGTGGTCTGAAAATCTAAGATTGTATTTTACATTATCAGCACCTACTAATTCTAAATAGAAGCTATTAGTAGTATTACTGTGTCTGTATCTAACCTTAAACTTATTTTTTACTTTCTCCTCAGTAAAAGTAAAAATCTTAATAACTGTTGCAAGTGGTATTGGTTTTATCTGTTGCAAGCAATCACTTCCTCTCTTATAGTTTAAATATTCTTTAATGAGTTTTAACTGGTTTAATTATGTTTTGTTATATTTTAATATTATTAAAAACTATTAAAATCCCTTTTAAAAATAAGCATTTTTTGGAATAAAAATAAATCTCCTAAATAGGAACTATTTATCAAATAAAAAAGAATAAAAATCTTAAAAATAGCATCTGGAAGAAAAAAATTGTCTTAAAATCAAAACCATTGAAAAATAAAATAATATAAGTGTAAAATCTTTTAAAATCAAAAAAAGTAATAACTTATATTATTTAATATCTCAATAAGTAAGAAAAACCTTACATTTGCTTAAGTATACTATAGGAAATGTATAATTTTTCTTACTCTAGTTTTTAAGTTTATTTACTCATACCTTACTTGATAATATTAAAATTTCTTACTTAGGGGAGCACCGGGCAAAAGAAAAGAGACCCTTAACAGGTCTCTTAAACTTATAGGGAATTTGCAAACTCCATTGCCTTTGCCATTTTTGAATGGTAGAAATCTCTACCTTTTCTATGTGTCTTAATACTGTCTTCTATTCTCTTAATGTCTCTTTTGTTGCAAGCATTTTCTAGTTCTCTCTCATAATGGTCAATCTCCTGCATATGTAAGGAAGATTCAGAACTATAATACCTTGCTGTGTCAAGTAAAAATTCTTTAAGTCCAGATGGGGTTTCTTCCTTTTCTTCTTTTACAGAATTGATAACATCAAGGCAGTCCTTAAAGGCACTTTCTAAATCTTTATCTCTGTCTTGATATGCTTTTAGCATACTCTTCTTCTGGGTCTTTGCTTTCTCAACTGCCTCCTGATTAACCACAAAGGCACATATTAATTCTTGAACTGCATCATACATCTTATCTACTTTACTCATTTTTATTTCCTCCTATTATTCACATAATACTACATTAAAACCTGCAAGATTGAGAACAACATCAGCAAGGTTAATGTATTCTTTTACTAATTTTATCTGAGTTTTTAATATATCTATTGACTCTTGGTTTGTAGGGTCTTCTTCATTGCATTTTTTGTTATAATTTTCAAGGCCACTTTCTAATAACTTAACATAATCATTTAAGTACTTTTTTGTTTCACTTATAAGACCTATTGCCACAATGTAATTAGCTTTTTGATCCTTGTTGAATTCCATTTTTACCACTCCTTAAATTTCATAATAACAATAGCCATCGTAAGCATAAGCAGTATAGGTATCAGAACCAGGGTTGTATTCATAAACAATCTCATTCTGCATACTTCTTGCTCTTTCAAACTCATAAAGGTTAAAATTTGTAATTTCTTCTACTGATATGTTGTTGTACTTCTTGTCATTATTTGTTACTAACATTACTATCTCTCCTATCTAATTACTGTAGCTTCTAATCTTCTAGCACCATCAAACTTGCAAATATAAACTGAAAATTCAGAGTAGTCATCAAGTTGTCTGTTGCTATTTATTTCTTTCTCCATACTTCTTATTACCCAGTCAAGTGTATCTTTGGTGTATGTATAAGTACATCTGTGATTTGGACAGTTGTAAAACTCGCCATATTTTCCATTACATATAAATAACTCTCTTCCACACTCTGGGCAAACCAGTTTAAAATCTTTCTTATTGGAATAGGTTATATTTTTGTGATAAAATTTTCCATACTTACCACCTTTAAATGGTTCTTGTATTGATAATTTGTAATTTCTCATATTTTAAAATCTCCTTTTATTACTATATTTAACATTCATGATGAGGCAAAGAGCAGTCATTTCTGCTCTTTGCTTTTATGTATTTAAAATGGTAGGTCATCTTCCTGATACCCTACATTGTTTTGGTTAGGTATAGATACATACTGTTGAATAGGTTGTCCATTTTGATAATTTACAGGTTGTTGTGGTATTTGACCTTGATGAACTTGTGGCTGCTGAACCTGTTGAACTGGAACTTGTGGTTGGTTGTCTTCTTCTGTTGCATGACTGAAATCAATCTCAACAGTACCTTGTGTAGTTACCCAACCATAAATTCTTTCAGGGTATGGCACTTTGTTTGTTTCAAGGAATTCAACCACTCTATTTAAGAAATCATAAACATGTTCACGACTTATAGTGCAACCACATTTACTTGTATAGTAATTACTGCAGCCATAGAAATGTCCAGATTTTCCATTTCTTTTTTCTAATTTTCCACCACATCTAGGACAAGTCATTTGAAAATGAACATCATTACTAACTGCTATTTGGTCTCCAAATTTATTTGAAAGCAACCACTTGTAAAGATTTACTTTTTTCATTTTAGCAGCAATAGCTTCTGATTGTTTTATCTCTTCTTGTTTCTTTTCTTCTTCAACAGCAAGAAGATTGTCTCTGATGCTCTTTTCCTGTTGGTTTAAATCTTCTGCAATCATTTGCTCCAATATATCTGCAACTTGCTGAATATTGTTTTCTTCAACTTCTGCAGTAATTGCAGTTTCTATTGTAGTGTTTTGATAGTTGCCAGTGTTAATTAATCTTGCAACTCTTTTTGTGATTGTAGTGATTTTAAAACTAGGAATTGGAAGTTCTACAAACTCCATTTGGTTTTCTACATTTTCAGTTGTAGGAACTGGTGCATTTTGTTCTGTTGCACTAACAGTAGTAATATTTTTATTCATATTACTGTCCTCCTTAAATTTAGAATTTCGTCCTTTCTAAGTTTTAGAGAACACTTCTTTCTTTAGTTTGCAAGTTTATTCTTGCAGAGAGCTCCTTCAACTCTCAACCTTTGTTATCTTATTTATCTACATGTTTCCTCACTCCTTTTAGATTCCTGAAAAAATTTTATTTTTTCATTTTAAAAATCAAACATAATGAAAGAATATGTTAATAGTATATACTGAAAGTATAAATAAGTCAAGGGGGTAAATGAAAAAAGTTCAAAAAGTTTTTGAACACTTATCAAGAAACCTTGTAAAATAGAGGGGTTGTGGGAATATTACATTTTCATTACAAATATCATGTATTGAGTTTTGGTTGGCATTTTTAATAAAATGAAAATTTTTATTAAAACTATTGACATTTATACATTCATTGTATATAATCATTATATACCTTAATATTATTTTATAAAATAGGAGGATGTAAAATGAAGTATATAGGTTATGCAAAAACTGGTGAAGTATTTTCTGCCAGTAATTTAGAAAAGTTTTTTACTGATTATATGACAAGAGAACAAGCATTACTTAGTGGTATCTTAGTAGAAATCACTGGTTACCAAAAAGGTGAGTTCAAATGTATATTAAGAAAGAAAAACTTTGAAACAGGTCTTTTTGAGTTCAAAGCTCTTACCAGAAGAAACTGGAGAAAAGTAAAAGATTTAAAAGAAAAAGATGGTTGGGAAATCAGAAAAGAATATGATTATAAGACCACTTATGATGAATACCCTTTTGCTGGACAAGTTAAAAATGAAATTACTGAAAAATAATTTTTCAATTTAAAAAGGGCTAAAAGCAATTAAAGATAAAATAAGACATGCGAGACATAGAAAGATCTAGATAAAATTAAATCTTTAACCATAGTTTTGTTATTTGTCTTTCTTGTGTCAAAAGGAGGTCTTATTTTATGCTAAATGATTTTATTTTTAGTTGCAATATTGATAGTGTTGCCCACTCTTCCAAACCCTCAAAGTTGGAATTAGGGGCAATAAATAACAGAGTTATATTAGATAGAAACTTTGTTAATGTTACTTTTGATGAATTTGTAAAAAAGGTAGCACAGGAAGGAAAATCTTTCTTGCCTGCACATTTTACAAATGAAACAAGAACTAATGCCACTTGGGAATATCAGTTTATTTTTGGACTTGATATTGAACATGGTGAAACTCTTCAAGAAGCAGTAGATATTTGTAAAACTTATAATCTTTTACCTAACTTAATCTATACAACTTTTTCTCATACAGAAGAAGAACACAGGTTCAGAATAGTATGGTTTATGGAAGAAGTAATTACAGATGTTAGGTTGCAGAAGTTTATACAAATTGGTTTAATGAGATTTTTTAAAGGTGCTGATAAGATATGTAAGGACAGAGCAAGAATGCTTAATGGTTCTGCTGCCGGTGCTTGGTATAGAAATGATGAAGCAGTTCTTACAGTTCCAAATCTTTTCATAGCTTTGAATGACTTATTTAGACAAGATAATAATGCTTCAAAAAATACTCTTTCATTTGCTAAACAAGTTGGAGTAAATATTGTAAATGGTTATCTAGATTGTAAAATTGTAAATGAGCAAATTGAAGATTTAACACAACCTAATTTATATGTTTCTAGTAATAAAAATAATGTATTTCCTTATAGTAGAAATAATGGCATTAGTAGAAGTTACTGTATTAACTTTTCTCATTCTTACATAACTGCAGAGCAAGAAACTTATGAGATTGAAAAGTTTAAGAGTTCTAGAAAACTTATCAGAAACTTTGACTTTTTACTTCTCAAAGGTAAATGTCAGTTATTTAGAGATGGACTTGAAATGAAGCACAAAATTGACCATGGTGAAATGTTTGGAATGTTAACAAATCTCCTATCAATTCAAGGTGCTGATAAGTATGTAAAAGAAGTATTAGATAATGTACTTAAAACAACAAGTCAATCTTATGATGAAAAGTATAGCAACATTGTAAATACAGTAAATCAAATTAAAAAAGTAGGTTATGAACCTATGAAATGCTGTAATTTCTGTTCTTTTTATGGGACTTGCAAAAGTGAAAGTACAATGATAAACCATACTGAAACAATGAAAAATAAAGCAACACAGGTAAAGAGTGAAGTTCTTGTAAGAGATATTGAAGAAGTCAGAAGAGAACTTGGAATTATCTTTGATGACTTTGTTAAAAGAGATAATTCAAAAGATACTCTCTTTGTTGTTAAAGCACCTACTGGTGTTGGTAAAACTGAAAGTTTTATTAACATAGTTGATAAAGTAGATGATGGACTGGTTTATGCAGCACCTACTCACAAACTTATAAGAAATGTTGCTGACAGATTAACCCAAGCTGGTTATAGAGAAAATGTTGATTTTATGGTTTACCCAGATTTGCCAGAAGAATTTGAAGACAAAGAATTGATTGAGAAGTTATATGCTTGTGGTGCTTACAAGCGAGCAGGAGCAGAATTACAAAGAATTTCAAAAACTGATACTGGTATTAAAGAGTATTTAGAATCAAAGAAGAGATGTGAAAACTTTGATAAACTTATTCTTATCACTCACCAGAGATTAATCTATTCACCATTAAAAACACAACCAAAGAAATATGTAATTGATGAAGATATTATTCTTAATACTATGTTCCCAGTTCAAAGAGTGAAATCTAGTGATTTAAGAATGGTAGTTGATTATGTTTCTAAATCAGATTATTCTCATATAACTGCTTTAAAATCTTTCTATGATAGTGTTATGGGTACTGATGTTGAAGCTGTTGGTGATACTCCAAGAGCAATACTTCCTGATAAGGATGAAATGATTAAAATTCTTCTTCCACTTATCAAAACAAATGCTATAAACAGTAATATCATAAGTTTTTTAACAAGTGATATGTATATAATGGATGGCAAGAGAGAATTTATCTATTACATTAAGAAGAACCATTTCAATGTTCCTTTTGGTAGTGATATTTTGATTTTGTCAGCAACAGTGAATGAACATTTTACAAAAGCTGCTTATCCAAATGCTAGTTTCTTAGATTTAGGACAAATCAAATATCAAGGAAACCTTTATCAAATACCAGCAAGAAGTTTAAGTAGAAGTTGTATTAGAAGAAATTTAAAAGGTTATGCAAATTACTCTAAAACTCTTTGCAATAAGTACTTAGGTGATGATTATCACACTATTACTTTTCCAGAGTTCCTTCCAGAAACAAAAACAGACAAGAGTATAAATCTTTGGAATTGTTTAGGACTTGATAACTTCCAAGATAAAGACCTTGCTGTTGTTGGAACTCCACACTGTCCAGAGATTGTATATTCCTTATTAGCAAGTATCTTAGGTTTTAATATAAATAATGTAGAGAAAGATTACAGATTGATAAGAAGAAATGGTTTTGAGTTTTATTTCCAAAGTTTTTCCTTGAATTTTATGTTATGTGAAATTCAGTTATATATGATTGAGAGTGTGCTAATGCAGTGTATTGGAAGAGCAAGATTGATAAACAACCCAGATAGAAAAGTTTTATGTTTATCAAACTTTATGCTCCCACAAGCACAGCTACTTAACTACTCAAATGCAGAAGTAAAAGAATTATTAAGAGGCATCTGATAAAGGTGCTTCTTTTTTTGTTTTCAAGGAGATTTATAAAATATATCTAAATATATTCATAGGGCGAT
>JAFQAG010000096.1 GCA_017416985.1 Clostridia bacterium | reverse complement strand
CACGCGCATTTAAAAATACATAAAGTTTATATTGCTCATGATTAATTTTATCTATATCATTAAGATTAAAATAATCATACGGTGCACCGCATTCGTGCAGAGTATCTCGGTTTGCACGTACACAGTCAAGCGGTAGATACGAGCAGTCTTTCATATGTAAAAATGACATTGGATCAACAAATACAGCAATTTCAGATACTGACTTATGCGGTTTTTCATAAAGCTTTTCTAAAATTTTCATCTGGTGACTTAATTCAGCTTCCATCTTAGGTTAAGCGTAATATCCACCCATAAAGTCAAACCACCAGAGTGCACCGTCTTTAACTGCAGTTGCACACAGTTCTCGTCTTAAAACATTTATGGTTTCTTCATCATTATCATAAATACATCCGAGCATGTATCCGTTTTCGATAGGATAATCAGACAAATGTGTTCTGTGGTCAATCTCGTGCAGATAGAGCTTATCGTGAAGTGCAATAGAATCAACCGTGTACTGATAAGAGCTTACGCCGCCCTGCTCTCTTGAATTTCCGTAAGATGCAGGAGCAAAAAGCATATCTATATTTTTATCTGCCCACACAAGTTCATAAGCATTAGTTGCCTTTTGATTCTGATACTGAAGCACCATATCGGTATATCCGTAAAACAGACCTAATATTTTTTCATGCTTAATAACTTCCTGAGTTACTCCAGCAAAATGCTTTATAAGCTGTGGACTGAGCATTGAGTTGTATTTCATATATTTGTAAATATGTGAATCGTGACCACACAAAGATGGAAGTGATGATACGGTTACTTCTTCTACGGTCGGTATTGGCGCATCGCTTTCACCGATTGCTTTTCTGAATTCTTCAGCTTTTTTAGGACTTACTCCTTGGAAATTGCCATCAAACCATTCGGTTGCGCTACCGGCAGAAATGCTGTATGCAAAAATACGGTCACCATATGTTTCTTCAGCATAATTTAATACAGCCTTTAAATAATCCGTAGCATCCGCTATCCATTTCTTTTCATAATATGCCTCTCCCAAATGATAATAACTGCCATATTTACAGTTGTTTTCTTTCATCCACCAGTCAGGCATATCAAGTACAATCATAACCATAAAATAGCCTTCAGGGGCATATTTTTGAAACATTTTCATCTGTCTGTCAAACGCAGAAAAATCATATTCGTGATCACCAACCCATACGCCGCCATATTGTGAATAAGGCATGTTTAATGTGTTGTTAATTCCGCATATCTGCATCTGAAACAATCTTATGCCATTACGGTGAAAAAGCGATACGTTGGCAGGTGATGGTCTGAACGAACGAAACGCTGCCGGAACAAATAGTTTTCCGTCTATTTCAATCATATAGTTTTCATTGTGCTTTACAATTTTAGAAATCATTATAAAATTTCTCCTTTCAGAAATCAAATTTCTTTAAAAAATATGCATTTACCGCCTATTTATAACATTTATTATATCAACTGATATTTTAATAGACAATATGGAAAATTCGCCTATTATATTGACATTTTCTCTTTTTTATGATAAGTTTTTAACGAGGTGATAAAATATGCTCAAAGTTACTCAGGAAGACAGACCATATGTAAGCTTTATGAACGATGCTCCTGAAAAAAAGCATTTGAATATGCTTGAATTCGGATATAGTATTCCTAACGCCGGCACAATGGTCGGACCACGAGTTAGAAGCTCGTATTTAATGCATTTTGTTTTAGGTGGTTCAGGAAAATTTGACCGCAAAGAACTTAGCGCAGGAGAGGGATTTTTAATATGCCCTAATCGTCTGCACTCTTTTAAAACTGATTCATTAAATTCGTGGGAGCATTGCTGGATAGGTTTTAATGGTAATGACGCACGTGATATTCTTAAAGAATTTAATATTTCAACAGAAAATCACATTTTTTCTTTCACCGCACCTGATAAGCTAAAAGAACGGGTTAAGCAATTGTGTCAAAAGAATTCTCCGTCAGAACTAGAGCTTTTTTCTTTGTTTTACTATATGCTGTCACTGCGCGGAGATATAAAAAACATATCAGAAAAACAGTCTTTAAAGCCTGACGATTACATTGAAAAAGTTGCATCTGCAATACGTTCAAGTTATATGTACGATTTAAAAATTTCTGAGCTTGCAGCTGATATAAATATTTCTCCAAAATATTTGTGGAGAATTTTCACAAAAAAGATGGGGATTTCTCCAAAAAAATATCTGCTCGATACACGTATGAATGTCGCAAAAAAATATTTGCTTTCTACAAATCTTACTGTAGCAGAAATCGCCCGTTCTGTAGGCTATGGCGATGCAGTAAGCTTTATGCAGAACTTTAAAAACTATGAGCATATGACACCGACTGAATATAGATCCACACACAAATCCAATAATGAAAGTTGATAAATAAAAAGACTTGTCACACGACAAGTCTTTTTATTTATCCTATTATCTTCCTTTAACCAAACACGATATTGTAGAATAAAGCTCTTTTTTCATATTATCAATCAGCTTATAATATGAATCTGTGCCAAGCTCATGTACAATCTGCTTTTGTCCCATTTTAAAACCGCGCAATTCCATAATAAGCTTATATCCGGCAGGAAATGCGATACTGTCAGCAAGACGTATGAGCGAAAGATATGAGCTGTTAAGCTCTTGTGCACCCTTAATATCGCCGCTATTAAATCGTCTGTATATTTCTGCATTTACCTCTGGTAAAATAGTCGAAAAAGCGGTCATACTGCCAACGCAACCTGCAGTAAGGGCTGGAACAAGACAATCGTCCGTTCCTGATAGAATCGAAAAGTCAGGACGTTCTTTTTTAGTTATATCTATAAGATGCGCTATGCGTTTCATATGCGCACTTGAGTCTTTCATTCCGATTATGTTTTCTTCGCTAAGCAGACGTGTAAAGTTGTTTATACTTATTTCGCCAGTAAACATAGGAATATTATATAAAATAATTTTTATAATATTGGTTCTGGCAAGTCTTTTAAAATATTCATAAACATCTTCCTGCGGCATAGTGATATAGTACGGCACACAAATAACAGCCGCATCGTATCCGCATTCTGCCGCCGCTTTCATATACGAAATTGTAGTATCTATATTAGAGCTACACGCACCAGCTGCCATCTGCTTACGATTTTTTGCTATCTCGGCAGTTTTTCTTAAAATTTCTATATTCTCTTCAGGCGATAAATGAACAAACTCGCCCGTTGTTGCACTCGGAAACAGTCCGTCTATATCGCTGTTTGACAAAAATTCAACCTCGCGCTCGAAAACATCAAAATTAACCTTGCCGCTTTCGTTAAACGGAGTAAGCAACACCCCGAAAGCTCCCTTTGGTCTGTAATCAGCCATTTTTACTATCTCCTTTGTATAAAGATTAATCCATAACTATAACAGATTTAATCAGACTTCTGTCTTTATTTCTAATCAGGTCAACCGCCTTGGGCAAATCTTCAAGGCTAAATTCGTGAGTTACCATATCTTTAATATTAAATCTTCCACCTGCAATCATATTTACAAACGGCTCCCACGACAGATAGTTTCCGCAACATCCGTGAAGATTAAGATGCTTTAATATAATATCTGTAACAGGAAAATTGATTACATCGTCTTTGCCAGGTATTCCGTAATATAAAATATCTCCGCCGTTTGCGCAGGCTTTAACCGATAAATCTATTGACGATACTGTACCTGCCGCATCTATTGAATAACGCGCTCCTACTCCATCTGTTTCTTCAAGCACACGGCTTAATACATCTTCGTTTAAAGCATCTATAACAACATCCGCACCGAATTCTCTTGCATAGTCAATTCTCTCTTTGCCCCTTGCAGATGCGATTACCTTAGCCGCACCGCAGGCTTTGGCAAGCTGAATATATGCAATTCCTGCAGGACCTCCGCCTTGAATAAATACAGTTGAACCCATTTCTATTCCGTATCTTAAAACAGAACCTGCCGGGCAAACTGCACTCTCGATAATTGCTCCCTCTTTAAACGAAATACTGTCAGGAATTTTTACAAGACAGCTTTCAGGCACAACAACATATTCGGCATATCCGCCATTATGCGGATTGTAGCCTATTTCGCTACCGCTTGGGCACATTTCGTTTCTGCCACTTTTGCACCACACACATTTACCGCACGATATAACCGTGTTAATAATGACTCTATCGCCCACCTTTGCATCAGTCACACGGTCGCCAAGCTCTGCCACCTCACCTGCAATTTCGTGGCCCAATATATGTGGCGGAGTTGCATGGGCAAAACCACCAGTTATGATATGCACATCAGTTGCGCACACACCTGCCGCCTTTACCTTAACCAAAACCTCGCCCTCTTTAGGTGTGGGTGTGGGAACATCTTGTATTTCTATTTTATTAATATCTGTCCATACTGCCGCTTTCACGTAAAAACACGTCCTTTTTAAAGAATAAAATCTTCGATATTTAAAGTATAATCAAATAAATTAACCGAGCCGTTTTCAGTAATAATATAATTGTCCTCAACACGTATGCCAAAACGATTTTCAAAATAAAGTCCAGGCTCTAACGTTACTACCATATCTTTTTTTAAAAGAGCACGTTTTTCAGGCAAAAACTGTGGTTGCATAACAGGCTCAACCCCAAGCTGATGCCCTGCGTGATGTGGAAAGTTTTTTTCAAACGGAAGCATTTGTGTTTTAACCGCTTTATACACATCACATGCACGAACACCTGCACTTAAAACAGCCTCCCCTGCCGATTTTGCATTGCATACGATATTGTACGCCTCTTTTTGCTCTTCGGTCGGCTCTCCTATAAAAAAGGTTCTTGTAGTGTCTGTGTATATACCATTTTCAAAAAACTGAATGTCTAAAATAAGGGTATCTCCATCTTTTAAAATGTAGTCAGTCGCATCTCCCTCAATAAAAGAAGAACGCACACCGCCGACAAAATCACCGCTTACTAAAGAATCTCCACAGGCGGATATAATAAGATTTTTAACGTCTATTTCGCTCATACCTCGTTTAAAGCCGTTTCTTACCGCATCGTAAGCCATACGGTTAAGTCTTAATGCATTTTTAATTTTTTCTGTCATTACGCATCAACTCGGTAGAAATTCAGAACTTCTTCATCAAGCTCTATACCAAGGCCAGGAGCGGTCGGAATATTAACAACACCCTTGTCATCAATGGTAAAGTGCTTTTTAACCAGAGTTTTACTGAGTACGGTTTCCTGATTAACGTATTCAAGCCATAACGCATTAGGAGTATTTGCAATGATATGGAGTGACGCACTCATCAAAATTCCTGTTTTAAACGCATGAGGAATTAAGGTTATGCCCTTTTTATATGCCATATCAATTACTTTTTTAGCTATTGTAATACCACCGCAACGGCTGATATCAGGCTGAATGATGTCAATGCCGCAACCATTTATCAGTTCATCAAATTCAAACATTGTGCCGATTTCTTCACCGGCAGAAATTCTCATATCGGTGCTTTCGCAAAGACGTTTATACTGGTCAGTATAGTCAGGCTTAAACGGCTCTTCAACCCAATAAACGCCATAATCTTTAAATGCGTTACAGAGCTTTATAGCGCCTTTTAAATCCTTCCATACCATACCGATATCAATCATAAGCTCAGGATCATCGCCCATTGCTTTTCTTGCAGCGGCAACTAAGCGCAAATCGTTTTCGTCAGACTGACCAAGCGCACCCCAACCGAACTTAATACCTTTATATCCCTGCGGCAGATAGGTATCTGCAATTCTTTTAATATCATCTTCTTTTTCAGGCATCAAAACGCTGCAGTATGCCTGAATGCTGTCACGGAAAGAACCGCCCAAAAGCTTATGTACAGGCAGACCTGTTGCCTTACCCATAATATCCCATATAGCCATATCAATACCGCTCATTGCATGGATTACTACACTTCTTCTTCCGTGATAATATGCTAAATCGTACATTTTGTGCCAGATTTTTTCTACATCAAACGGATCTTCACCGATTACGGCATGCTTTAATCCCATACATACCATATGTGATGCCGGCGCTTCGATAACCGATTTTACAACGTAAGGAGATGAGTCAACCTCACCGACACCTACAATGCCCTCGTCTGTATAAACCTTGATAACTACTGTATCCTGGCTTCCGTCACCTATTAATTCTATTTCTTTCTGCTTTACTATAATCGCTTCAACGTCTGTTATTTTCATTGTTATTCCTCCCGTAGATTTTTTATTGATTTTATCATAACTTGTGTTATAATAAAAGGTAAATACGTATAGAAAATTGTAAATTTGTTCGGCAAGGAGGAAATTTTATGCTTTTAGATGTAGATATAGCTAAGCTGACAAAACTCGTTAAATCGTTTTATAAGCTGACAAAAACACGTATGGTAATTTACGACGATGCATTTAACGAAATATTTTGTTATCCGGAAAATCACACTGTTTTTTGCAGTATGATGAACGATAATGAAAATATACATAAGCTCTGCAACCATAGTGCTAAAATTCTTTGTCAGATGTGCCGAGATCGCGGAAGTCTGGTAACCTATACCTGCCACGCAGGATTAACTGAGGTAGCAGCTCCGCTTAAAGAGGGCGATGTTACAATAGGATATATTATGTTTGGACAAATTACTAACATTAAAGATAAAGAAAAATTTGCTCAAAAGGCAAAAGATCGATGCAAAAACTATGAGCTTGATTTTGATGAATTTGACAAAAAAATACGGACTATACATTATAAAAGCAACGAGCAGATTGAAGCCGTTTCAGAAATTATGAGTGCATTTACCTCTTATATTTATCTAAAAAAAATTGTTTCTATGAAAAGAGAGGAAACACTAACCGAAATTATTGATTATATAGATGAAAATCTGTCTGCTGATTTGTCCGTTCGTTCAATTTGCGAACGCTTTTCTATTTCTAAAACTACGCTTTACGAGATTATAAAAGATTCGATGCCCGGAGGAATTGCAAAAAATATAAAGCTAAAACGTATAGAAAAGGCAAAAGAATTGATTAAGAATACTGATAAGTCAATTGAAGAAATATCAGGTCTGGTAGGGTTTTT